>CAJOQM010000049.1 GCA_905236845.1 uncultured Lachnospiraceae bacterium
ACTACTTCGCCCTTCTTGACAACGCCGCCCGGTGTTGCATCTTTGACCGTAGCAGTAATTATATCGCCGATATTGGCATATCTCCTGGTTGAACCGCCTGTTACGCGGATGACAAGGATTTCCTTGGCTCCGGTATTGTCGGCCACCTTTAATCTGCTTTCCTGCTGAACCATGATAGCCTCCTTACTTAGCCTTTTCCATGATCTCAACAAGTCTCCATCTCTTATCCTTTGAAAGAGGTCTTGTCTCCATCACTTTTACTGTATCGCCTATGTTGCAGGCGTTCTCTTCGTCGTGAGCCTTCAGCTTGTATGTGCGCTTTACTACCTTGCCATACAGCGGATGCTTCACATTATTTTCAACTGCCACCACGATGGTCTTGTCCATCTTGTTGCTGGTGACTTTACCCACGCGGGTTTTTCTTAAGTTGCGTTCCACTTCAGTCACTCCTTTCAGTTATCAGGCTCTCGCCTTGCTGTTCATGACAGTTTGAATCCTGGCGATGTTGCGCCTGACTTCCTTTATCCTGCTGGTGTTGTCCAGCTGATTGGTGGCATTCTGAAAACGAAGATTGAAAAGCTCCTTCTTCGCTTCAGTAAGTGATTCGCTCAACTGTGCTTCAGATTGATTTGTCAGCTCTTCCATATATGCTGTACTCTTCATGAGCGATCACCTCCCTCATTGTCTTTTCCGACTATCTTGCATTTGCAGGGAAGCTTGTGCATTGCAAGCCTCAAAGCTTCTCTTGCGGTTTCTTCGGGAACTCCCGCTACTTCAAACATAACGCGGCCGGGCTTTACTACTGCTACCCAGTACTCAACGCCGCCCTTACCTTTACCCATGCGGACCTCAAGGGGCTTGTGGGTAACGGGCTTGTCCGGGAATACCTTGATCCATACCTGACCGCCTCTCTTCATGTAACGCGTCATAGCGATACGGGCAGCCTCTATCTGATTTGCGGTAATCCAGCAGGGCTCTGTGGCAACGATGCCGAATTCACCCATGGATATCTTGTTGCCGCGTGTAGCCTTACCGCGCATAGATCCGCGGAACTGCTTGCGGTGCTTTACTCTTTTAGGCATTAACATTGTCTTTATCGCTCCCTTCATCTTTCTTCTTGGGGAGGATCTCACCCTTGTAGATCCAGACCTTTACGCCAATCTTTCCGTAGGTGGTGTCAGCTTCTGCGAAACCATAGTCGATATCGGCTCTCAATGTCTGAAGAGGAATATTACCCTCGCTGTAGAACTCTGTACGAGCCATATCCGCACCACTAAGTCTTCCGGATACGCTGGTCTTTATACCCAGTGCGCCGCTCTTCATCGTACGTCTCATGGCGCCCTTCATGGCACGCCTGAAAGCAACACGATTCTCAAGCTGCTGTGCAATATTTTCTGCTACAAGCTGAGCATCCTTGTCGGGGCGCTTTACTTCCTTGATGTCAATAACCATCTTCTTGTCATAGCGCTTTTCAAGGTCATTCTTGATGCGTTCAATCTCTGAACCGCCCTTTCCGATTACTACACCGGGCTTTGCGGTGTAGAGGATAACCTTAACCCTGTCGGAGGCTCTCTCAATTTCGATGTCGGAAATACCTGCGTTGTAAAGCTTCTTCTTGAGGTACTTCCTGATGTTGTAATCTTCTGCAAGGCATTCGGCAAATTCCTTACCGTCTGCATACCACCTTGAGTCCCAGCCTTTGATAATGCCGACCCTCAAACCGTGGGGATTTACTTTCTGACCCATCTTTTATGCCTCCTTAACTTCATTGAGTACCACAGTGATGTGGCTCATACGCTTTTCTATCCTGTAAGCTCTGCCTTGAGCTCTGGGGCGGATCCTCTTCATAGTGGGTCCCTTGTTTGCCCAGCACTCTTCTATGTAAAGATCCTCACGGCTCATTCCGTTGTTGTTCTCTGCATTCGCAATTGCGGAATTCAAAAGCTTTTCAATAACGGATGATGCATACCTGGGATTGTATTTCAGGATTGCCAGTGCCGTCTCTACATCCTTGCCTCTTATAGCATCCAGAACGAATCCTGCCTTCTGAACGGACATCCTGGCGTATGAAAGCTTTGCGGAGGGCCTTGTATCTTTATTTTCGTTTCTTTCTCTCTTAATCTGAGATCTGTGTCCTCTGGACATTATTCAATACCTCCTAAAAGTCTTAACTAACGCGGGATTTTTTCTCATCCTTGCCGTGTCCTCTGTAGGTACGGGTCTGAACGAACTCGCCCAGCTTGTGACCTACCATGTCTTCCGTAACATATACGGGCACGTGCTTCCTGCCATCATGTACTGCAAATGTATGACCTACAAACTGCGGGAAGATTGTAGACCTGCGAGACCAGGTCTTTATTACAGACTTGTCTCCGGACTTCTCCATCTCCTCTACCTTCTTCAGAAGGCTCTTATCCGCAAAAGGTCCTTTCTTTAATGAACGTCCCATTTCAAATCTCCTTCATATTACTTGATGGCGCGGCCATCCCTTCTTCTTACAATCATCTTGTTGGACTGCTTATGCTTCTTTCTGGTCTTAAGACCAAGAGCAGGCTTACCCCAGGGAGTGCACGGACCCGGTCTTCCGACAGGTGCCTTACCCTCGCCACCGCCATGGGGATGGTCATTGGGGTTCATAACAGAACCGCGGACTGTGGGTCTGATACCCATGTGACGCTTGCGGCCTGCCTTACCGATGTTGATAAGGCTCTGCTCGCCGTTACCTACGGTACCGATAGTAGCTCTGCATGCGATGGGAACCATGCGCATCTCACCGGAGGGAAGACGAAGCGTTGCGTACTTGCCTTCCTTTGCCATAAGCTGTGCGCTCATGCCTGCGGAACGAACCATCTGTCCGCCCTTTCCGGGATAAAGCTCCACGTTGTGTACAAGAGTACCTACGGGGATGTTCTCAAGGGGGAGGCAATTTCCCACTCTGATCTCGGCATCGGGACCGCTCATAACGGTCATTCCGTCTTTAAGACCTGCCGGAGCCAGGATATAGGATTTTGCACCGTCCTGATAAGCTATTAATGCGATATTCGCCGTACGGTTGGGATCGTATTCGATACCGATTACCTTTGCGGGGATACCGTCTTTTGAATTTCTCTTGAAATCAATCAGTCTGTACTTCCTGCGACTGCCGCCACCCTGATGGCGAACAGTTATCTTACCCTGATTGTTTCGACCGGAATTCTTCTTAAGTGAAACCACAAGAGACTTCTCGGGAGAGGTCTTTGTGATCTCTGCGAAATCGGAGCCGGTCATATGACGCCTTGACGGCGTATAGGGTTTGTATGATTTGATACCCATTTTTAAACGTTCTCCTTTCTATTGAGATCCCGGATTAAAGTCCCGAGAAAATCTCTATCTCTTTGCTGTCTGCTGTAAGCTGAACGATAGCCTTCTTTGTCTTTGCCGTCTTTCCGTAGATACGGCCTCTGCGCTTTGTCTTACCGTCCTTGTTCTGGGTGTTTACCTTTTCCACGGTAACGCCTTCAAACATTTTTTCTACGGCTTCCTTGATCATGGTCTTATTGGCTTCGGGGTGCACCATAAAGGTGTACTTGCGGTCAGCCATGGAATTCATTGACTTTTCAGTAACCACAGGTCTTATGATTACGTCATAATACTGTACGTTTGCCATTATGCATACACCTCCTCGATAGCCTCTACCGCTTTCTTTGTGGTGATGACCGTACCATACTTCATGATGTCATATACGCTCATGTTGGAGTAAACTTCCTTGCCGTTTTCCCCGTCTACTACCTTTACAAAGGATGTCTGTGTATCGGGAATGTTCCGGGCGGAGAGAATCACATTCTCGTTTATCTCCGGCATGATTATGAGAGCCTTCTCTACTTTGAGAGCATCAAGTACGGCCTTCATGTTCTTTGTCTTTATCTCATCGAGGCTAAGCTCGTCAAGAACTATAAGCTTGTCTTCAAGAACTCTGGATGTAAGAGCGCTGCGCATTGCGGAACGCTTTTCCTTTTTGTTCATCTTGACTGTATAATCCCTGGGAACGGGAGCGAATACCATTCCGCCGCCTTTCCACTGGGGAGCTCTGATAGAACCCTGACGCGCATGACCGGTGCCCTTCTGTCTCCAGGGCTTCCTGCCGCCGCCGCGCACTTCCGAGCGGGTCTTTGCCTTCTGTGTGCCCTGACGCCTTGCCTTTTCGGTGGCAACGACAGCCAGATGCATAAGGTGTTCATTCACCTCGGCATTAAAGACGGAATCATTTAAGTCCATGCTTCCGACTTCTTCGCCTTTCATATTGTATACAGATACGCTTGCCATCTGTCTAGTACCTCCTTCCTAAGGCATTAAGCCTTTACGGTTTCCTTGATTGTAACCAGTGACTTCTTCGGTCCGGGAACGGAACCCTTTACAAGGAGCAGATTCTTTTCTGCATCCACGCGTACTACCGTAAGGTTCTGTACCGTTACCTTATCGCCACCCATCTGTCCGGCCATGTGCTTGCCCTTGAACACCTTTGAAGGTGTGGAGCAGGAGCCGTTGGAACCCGCATGACGATGATACTTTGAGCCGTGACCCATAGGTCCTCTGGACTGACCGTGGCGCTTGATGGCACCCTGGAAGCCCTTGCCCTTTGAAATGGCTGTAGCGTCTATCTTGTCGCCTTCTTCAAATATATCAGCCTTTATCTCGCTGCCGAGCTCATATTCTCCCTCGAGCTTGAACTCCTGGCAGAATCTCTTTGCTGCCGTGCCGGCCTTTTCGAAATGACCTTTTGCACATTTGTTTGCACCGTGCCTGTGATATATATCCTTGCGGCCTGATGCGTCTTTGGCAGTAACTTTCTCTACCTGATCTACGAAACCTACCTGTACGGCTTCGTAACCGTCGTTTTCTGTGGTCTTTATCTGCGTAACTACACAAGGACCTGCCTGAAGAACCGTAACGGGTACTACCGTTCCGTCTTCTTCGAAGATCTGAGTCATGCCGACCTTAGTTGCTAAAATCGCCTTCTTCATTCTTACCTCCTACAGCGGAGCACCGCAGTGCTCATTCTAGAATTTTGTGCCCAATCATTTGTCCTTCATTTTAATATCGATATACACGCCTGCGGGCATTTCCAGACGTGAAAGCGCATCTACCGTCTTCTGGGTAGGTGTAACGATATCGATGAGACGCTTGTGCGTCCTCTGCTCGAACTGTTCCCTGGAGTCCTTATACTTATGAACAGCACGCAGAATGGTAACAACTTCCTTTCTGGTAGGCATGGGGATAGGACCTCTTACCTGTGAACCATTCTTCGTAACAGTCTCGATGATCTTCTTCGCTGATGCATCGATAAGCTCGTGATCATAAGCCTTCAGGGTTATTCGCATTACCTGGTTAGTCATTAATCGTAGCCTCCTTCTAACACTTGTTACGATTACCGAAAGAGCTGTACACTCTCCCGTGTGTTTCTTTTTCTTTCGCAACCCTAACCGTCTAAAACGACAGCAAACGGTATCTTAACAGATATTAATATAGAATGCAAGAGTTTTTTTAAGTTTTTCAAAAAAATTTATTTATTGTGGAAACGGGCGACAGTGCTTTAGGGAAACGCTGATTAAATGAGTTTGGATTAATTGAAATTAATCAGCGTTTCTTCAGATTCTGCGCCGGGAAAGTTCATGCCTCATAAGTCTTATGGCGGCTCCCCTGTGACTTATGGCGTTTTTCTCCTGCGCAGAAAGCTCTGCGCTTGTCATATTGTATTCCGGAAGGAAAAATATCGGGTCGTATCCGAAGCCGTTCTCGCCCTTTATCTCATAGCCTATGCGTCCCTCCATGACTCCGCGCACCACCACTTCTTTAGGATTGGCTTTGCCGGAGGCGGGAAGGATAGCCGCCATGGCGCAGACAAAGCGGGCGGTGCGCTTTTCTTCAAGCACACCTTCCATCCGCTCCAATATGTTTGCGTTCTTTATATCATAGGAAGTATCTTCTCCCATATATCTGGCAGAATATATCCCGGGTTCTTTATTTAAGGCGTCTACCTCAAGCCCCGAATCATCCGCAAGAACGACGGAATCCGGCACAAGCTCTGCCACGGCTCTTGCTTTTATAAGAGCGTTTTCCTCAAATGTAGCCCCCGTTTCGTCGGGATCTGATGATATACCGCATTCTTTCATGGATACAACTTCATATAAATCGTTGCCGAATATATCTTTTATTTCTTTTAATTTTCCCTGATTGCCCGTAGCTACCACTATCCGTGTCATTCTTCATTCTCCGTATCAACCAATTCATTTGATGCCTCGCCGCCCAAAGCATCTCCCGTTTCATCGGGCAAATACGCATCCAGCCCGTTCTCGTATGCATAAATTATGGCTTCATAAAATCCCTTCGCAAGCTTATTTTGATATTCTTCGGTCTGCATCATGCCAAGTTCATAGGAGTTGCTCATAAATCCCACCTCGCACAAAGCTACCGGTACCTCGGAATCCCTTATAATGCGTACCATGCTGCCCTTTGCGCTCCCACGGTTCCTTGCATCTACCGCATACGATACATAATCACAGATAAGATTTGCCAGAGCGCAGGACATCCCTGTGCCGTCCGTTTCATTATAAAGAGCCTCCACACCGGATATACTGTTGTCAACATAGGTGCCGCCGGAGGAATTGCAATGTATACTGATAAAAAGATCCGCATCCATGCCGTTTGCCATATCCACGCGTCCGCTAAGATATGTATATACATCCTGCGTCCTTGTAGTATAAAGGCCGATTCTGTATTTAGACGCCAGCTCTTCTTTGTATTCCATTATGGCGTTTCCTATATCAAGAGTTATATCCGACTCCAGAACCCCGTCCCAAACGGTTCCCGGGGAATCCTCTCCTCCATGACCCGGATCCACTATAACCACGTAATCATAAAGATCATGGGGATCGCAAAGCTCAATGCAATAATTATTTTCTTCTATATATATAGTGTAGTCATAATACTCATCAAATGTAATCTCATAATAAAGATTGTCATAGTCGCCTTCAAAAACTATGTCGTCTATATGGGTGCTGCTTCCCGAAAGGGGATGTGCGCTTATATCCTCATCCGTCGCCTCTTCTATGGATATTGTCATGGTTTTGGTTACATAATTCATGGATACGTCTATGGCATCTTCATCCACACCGTTGCCAAGAGGGAGCTTAAAAGTAAGCCCGTCATCCTCTTCATCTTCCACAGGCGCAAAATAGCCCCCGGCATCGCCGGAAGCTTCATTTATGTTCTCTTTATTTATCTGCGCAAGTGTCTTTAAATCTATACTGCCGTTTGCGCACATCAGAACAAAGGCAAAAACCGCTGCGCAAAGCACCGCAATAGCGATGCTTAATCCTGTACTATCTTTAAAACTCATCTATGCTTTATCTCTTCTTGGAGGTTTTAATCCCGGATACATATAAAAGCCGGTGCGAATCATACCGTTATATATCTTGCGTATCTTTTGGGGCTTTCGTCTTATGACCGTTCCCGCATCTTCCCAGGCCGTAATGATATAAAAAGACCAGGTATCCATCCTGTCCATAACTTCAGAAAATCCGCCGTATATTCCGGGCAGGGTATCAAGATCTTCGAGTCTTTCGCCATAGGGGGGATTCGTGATCACAAAGCCATATTTGCCCGAATGGGAAAATTCAGAAGCTTCCCGTCTCTGGAAATGTATGAGCTCATCTACTCCCGCAGCCCGGGCATTTTCTCTTGCTGCCTTAAGCACATTCCCATCCGCATCAAAGCCCTGAATGTCAACATCTGCGGGGTCAGGCATATAAATCTCATCCATAAGCTCCCGGCGTATTTCTTTCCAAAGCTCCGGCGGAATAATGTTCGTCCAGTTCTTTGCATTAAAATCCCGGTTCAGCCCCGGTGCGATATGAGCCGCCATCATAGCCGCTTCTATAAGGAAAGTCCCGCTGCCGCAAAAAGGATCCGCCAGAATCCTGTCTCCCCTCCAGGGAGTAAGCATTATAAGAGATGCGGCAAGAGTCTCGGATATGGGGGCTTCCCCGTGAAGAGCCCTGTACCCTCTTTTGTGGAGAGAATCTCCTGATGTATCAAGCGTAACTTCCACTACATCATTTCTGATAAAGATACGAACGGGATATTTCTGCCCGTCTTCGGGAAAAATCTCAAGACCATAGGCTTTCTTCATACTTTCAACCATGGCTTTCTTTGCTATGGACTGAATATCGGAGGTCGAAAAAAGCTTCGAGCGGACACTTGAAGCCTTCGTCACCCAGAACGCTGCGTCCTTTGGGAGATATTCTTCCCAGGGCAGAGCCTTTATCCCATCAAAGAGCTCATCAAAGCTTTGCGCCGTAAACTTCCCGACGAGAAGAAGGACTCTCTCCGCAGTCCTTAGGCACATATTCGCCCGGACCAGAGCCTCTTCATCACCGAAAAAGCTGACCCTTCCGTCCGTAACTTCTCCCGTATCATAGCCAAGGTCGTATATTTCCCTCTTCAGCACTGCCTCCGTGCCGAAATGGCAGGGGCACACCAAAGTAAATTCTTTCATCAGTTCTTATTATTCTCCACAAAGGATTTTATGGCAGCAAAGGTCTCTTTGCTGATATCATGCTCTACCCTGCATGCGTCTTCAGCTGCGATTTCCCCGTCAACACCCATGCTGACAAGCCAGTCTGTAAGGAAAACATGCCTTTCGTAGATTGTTTCAGCTATATCTTTTCCGTCATCCGTAAGCATAATAAATCCGGAGTCAGTAACGGTTATAAGATTCTTTTCCCGAAGATTTTTCATTGCCACACTGACAGAGGATTTCTTGAATCCCATTTCATTGGCAATATCCACCGAGCGCACAGCAGGCAGCTTTCTACTCAATACAAGTATTGTCTCAAGATAATCTTCTGATGATTCGTTGCTGTAGGTTCTCATTTTTTAAACCTCCTGTAAGGTAATTCATGTTCAAACCGACGCACCTTACATTATAAACCCATTTTGCAAAAAGGGTCAAGTAAAAAGGGAGCGGCTGTCCACTCCCTTTAAAGATTCTGTAAAATCCGGTACAAATCCCGTATAGATTCCAAAAAACCGTCCAGAAAATCCCATTTAAGGATTTTTAAATCCTGTTATTAATAATTCTCCGCATTAACCTCGAAATAGCTCTGGGGATGAGCGCATACGGGACAAACCCCGGGGGCATTGGTGCCCACCACGATATGACCGCAATTGCGGCACTCCCAAACCTTTACCTCGCTCTTCTTGAAGACTTCCTGCATCTCTACGTTCTTAAGCAGCGCACGGTATCTTTCCTCATGATGCTTCTCGATAGCGGCTACTCCGCGGAATTTGGCGGCAAGCTGAGGGAACCCTTCCTCTTCGGCGGTCTTTGCAAACTCATCATACATATCAGTCCACTCATAATTCTCGCCGTCTGCAGCCGCTGCCAGGTTTTCTGCGGTAGTGCCTATTCCGCCCAGCTCCTTGAACCACATTTTTGCATGCTCTTTTTCGTTATCGGCAGTCTTAAGGAAAAGAGCGGCTATCTGCTCATAGCCTTCTTTCTTTGCTCTGGATGCGAAATAGGTGTATTTATTACGGGCCTGGGATTCTCCCGCAAATGCAGTCTGAAGATTCTTCTCGGTCTGGGTTCCCGCATAAGGATTTGCCTCGAGCTTTTCAAGCTTGTCGCCGGTAGCCTTGCACTTGGGACAGACCGGAGTCTCAGAGCCTATTACATCAAAAACCTCGCCACATACTTTACATTTGTATTTTGCCATAATTCAGCCTCCTTTTGTGAAAACATTTACTGTTATAAGTGGGGTAATTTTCTCACATTTAAAGCTATTTTGCAAGAGTTTTACACAAAATTCAGAAATTATGGTACTCGCAATAATTGATTGCGTTTGCTGTATCTGTCATGCCAAGAGCTCTTCCAGGTGGCTTATGCTGTGGTCGATACGTTTCTTTCCCAACTCTCCCTCTTTAAGCTCCGTAGAAGTAACAATATAAAGAAAGCGGACATTTGCAAGAACCCTGATATCCCGGAGGATTTTCTTCTTCTCTCCCTCATCCTTATCATCAAAATAACGATTCATAATCGTATTCCAGATAAGATCTGCAGTACTTGCAGGTATTCCCATAAAATTCTCGGTATTATCCGGTTCGTCTTCTTTAAAAAGCTGGTATGAAACATAAATCCCGGCAATGTCAAAATAAGGATGCCCCTTGGAAATCGTGTCCATGTCAATAAGCATGGGCTCGCCCTCGGAAAGCATTACGTTTTTCATATGAAAATCACCGTGAACCATATGATTTTCATCCGGAACGGTTTCAAGGAATTGGGCAAGCTTTTCATACTGCCCGTCTTTAAGATATTCCTTTACGAAATCAAGATACTTCGAGAAATTGTCCTTTGCAAGAGGAAGTTTACCGTCTTCAATATCGGTCTCGTGTACAGTTTTAATAAAATCAACGTAGGAATCTATGATTTCTTCAGACTTTTCCGGCGACTCTATAACAAGCTCGTTATACGTCTTTGCATTAAGCATCTCAAAGACGGAGCCGTAATTCTCTCCCACCTTTACCATATCAAAAGAAATTGCCGTAGGAATCCCTGCCACAAACGCAGCCCGGGCCATGCCCTGCTCATTCTTTATCATTTTTGGGGCTTCGGGGGTATTATAAACCTTTACTATAGTGTCTTCGTTCACCCTGTACACTGTGCCGAAAAATCCCCGTCCTATGACTTCGCACCCATCCACCGAAAGCTCCCGGATACGCTTTTCAACATTCAAAATCTCAGTAAAGCCGGTAACCTCGAATATCTCATAAACCTCCA
>CAJOQM010000050.1 GCA_905236845.1 uncultured Lachnospiraceae bacterium
ATGAGAGAAAGAATAGCCCAAGGTAAGCTTTTTACCGACTGCTGCGAGGGACTGGAGGAAGACAGGATAAGGGCAAAGAAGCTCCAGCAGGAATTTAACGCAAGCATGCCTGATGATATGGAGAAAAGAGCCCGGATTATATTTGAGATATTAGGGAGCGAGCCGAATTTTTGGATAGAGCCGCCGTTTTTCTTTGCTTACGGATATAATATAAGCCTTGGCACAGGGGTTTACATAAATGTTAATTGCTCCTTTATAGACGATGGGAAGATTTCGGTGGGAAGGAACACATTTTTCGGGCCATCCGTAACGGTTGCGACCTCGGGACACCCCATAGACCCTATGCTGCGCAGTCAGGGCTATATCTATGCGGCGCCTGTTGAAATCGGCAGGAACTGCTGGATAGGGGCGAATTGCGTCATATGCCCCGGAGTGCATATCGGTAATAATGCTGTCATAGGCGCGGGTTCCGTCGTTACGGAAGATATTCCCGAAAACGTGGTGGCAGCAGGTAATCCCTGCAAGGTTATTCGCAAAGTGGGGCAGCAGGACAGGGAGTTTTACTATAAGGAGCGGCCTGTAGAGGGTGCGGATTTAAGGGGACTTGACAGGCTTTCGGGAAGGAGATTTTGATAGGAGCACAGGTATCAGATCTTTGCGCCCTGCTTTGGTTAAAGCCTCTTCTACCAATTGCCGGTTGCGGGGTTTTGTGCATTGCATAAGCGCCCGCTGCATGGCTTTTTCGTGGGGATCCTTTGCCACATAGACAGGCTCTAAATTGAACGGATCAAGCTCCGTATAATACATACAGGTAGATACAGTCCCGGGAGTGGGATAGTAATCCTGCACCTGTTCCGGGGTGTGGTGTATTTCCTTTAGATAAAGAGCCATTTCTATGGCGTCATTAAGGTCTGCTCCCGGATGTGAGCTCATAAGGTACGGCACCAGATACTGGTCTTTATGCAGACTCTGGTTAATCTTTTCAAACTCTTTTACGAATCTGCGATACACTCCGAATGATGGCTTTCCCATATATTTAAGGACTCGGTCGGAGACATGCTCCGGCGCCACACGGAGCTGGCCGCTTATATGATATTTGCAAAGCTCCTTCAGTAAAGGAGTCTTCTTGTCCGCAAGTACATAGTCGAATCTGATCCCCGAGCGGATAAAGACCTTCTTTATGCCGGGAAGCTTTCGCAGGGAGCGGAGGATATCAAGGTATTTGCTGTGGTCTGCTTTCATGGATTTGCAGGCTTTCGGATACAGACACTGCTTCCCCCGGCAGGCGCCGGATTTCATCTGCTTGCTGCATGCCGGCTCCATAAAGTCTGCCGTGGGTCCGCCTACATCGTGGATATATCCTTTAAAGTCAGGCTCTTTTATAAGGAGTCTTGCTTCATCCAATATGGATTCTTTGCTTCGGGACTGCACTATGCGTCCCTGATGGAAAGTAAGAGCGCAGAAATTACATCCCCCGAAGCATCCCCTGTTTGCTGATATGGAAAAACGCATCTCGGAAAGCGCCGGTATCCCGCCGTCCTTTTCATACATGGGATGATACTCTCTGGTGTAGGGCAGGGCGTAGACATCGTCCATCTCTATTTCCGTCAAAGGCTTTGCCGGCGGGTTCTGCACCACATACATGGAGCCGTCGTAAGTCTCGTACAGGCGCTTTGCATTAAAAGGATCCGTGTTTTCGTATTGGATTGCAAAGCTCTTTGCATAAGCTCTTTTGTCCTTCGCAATTTCCTCAAAATCTGGGAGCCTTATGGCATCATAGATAGAAGACTCATCCCGGGTCTTTACTACGGTGCCGTCTATAAAGGTGATGTGCTCTGCTGCAAGCCCTGAATCCAGCGCATCCGCCACCTCGACTATGCTGTGTTCCCCCATGCCGTAGGTGATAATATCCGCCCCGGACTCAAGGAGGATGGAGCGCCGCACGGAATCCGACCAATAATCATAATGCCCGAGTCTGCGTAGAGAAGCCTCGAGACCGCCGATTATTATGGGGGTCTTTTTATATGTTCGCCGGATAAGGTTGCAATAAACCGTAACCGCTCTGTCCGGGCGATATCCCGCCTTTCCTCCCGGACTGTAGAAGTCCGATTTTCTTCGCTTTTTTGCCACAGTATAGTGGCACACCATAGAATCAATATTTCCGGAGGATACAAGGAACCCGAGCCTTGGCTCTCCAAACTCCGTAACGGATGTATCATCCTTCCAGTTCGGTTGGCAGAGCATGGCTACCCGGTAGCCGTTAGCCTCCAATATCCGGCTTATTATGGCAGCGCCGAAGGAGGGGTGGTCCACATAGGCGTCGCCGCAGACATAGACAAAGTCCGGTCTCTCCCAGCCGGCCTTTATCATATCTTCTTTATTTACGGGAAGGAAGGTCTGTCCTTTGGTCATTTTATTTTTATCCTTGTAAGCATTTGTCTGTTATATCTGATTTTCCTAAATTCTACTTCAAAGTGAAGAGTTTGGCAACGTGCGGATGGCTATTATGACAGAGAAAGAATTCTATCGGCAGGCAGAAGCCCTCGCAAAGAAGTACGAAGGCTGTCCCGGCAGATTTTTTTTCTTGCAACGAAAGCCTTTATGATGTAAGATGTTAGGCAGTTGTTTGCGAAAACGCAGGCAAATTTGCAACGAAAGGAAAATAATCATGGCATTACTGGATGAATGGAGAGAAGCGGCATATAATACCAAGGCCGATAAGGGAGAGCTTGAAGCTTTCTGGCAGAGATATTTTGATAAGGAAAAGAGCGTATATGAGGAGTTGTTGAAGAACCCCGATTTTGAAGTAAGGGGCACTGTTCAGGAACTGGCTGACCAGTACGGTATAGAGCTTATGGCGATGGTGGGTTTCCTTGACGGAATCAATGATTCGCTTGTTACGCCTAATCCTATCGAGGAGATGGAGGCGGATACCGAGGTTTCTCTTAAATTCGATAAGGAAAAGCTTTACAAGAATATGGTGGATGCCCAGGCTGACTGGCTCTACAATCTGCCCCAGTGGGAAGAGATATTTGACGAGGAGACCAGGAAGCGCCTGTATAAGGAGCAGAAGAAGTCACGCACCGTAATTAAGCCCAAAAAACCCGGCAGGAACGAGCCATGTCATTGCGGCAGCGGCAAGAAATACAAAAACTGCTGCATGAGGAAGGATGAAGAGGAGGAAAGGGCCGCCATGGCTCTTGGATGATGGATTCGCCACGGGCGAAAGGAGAGCTTTAATCATGAAAACCGTACCTTTTACTAAAGAAGAGATAGAGGAAGCAGCAAAGACATACCCCACGCCGTTTTATGTATACGATGAGGCGGGGATCAGGAAGAATGCTCAGGCTGTAAAGGAGGCATTTTCCTGGAATCCGGGATTCAGAGAATATTTCGCAGTAAAGGCTACGCCGAACCCCTTTCTTATAAATATTTTGAGGGAATACGGCTGCGGCACCGACTGCTCGTCCATGACGGAGCTTATGCTGTCAAACGCCATGGATATTCCGGGCGAGGAGATAATGTTTTCATCCAACGATACCCCTGCGGAGGATTTCGCTTATGCTGCGAAAATCGGCGCAACCATAAACCTTGATGATTTCACTCATATTTCGTTTCTGGAGGAGACGCTGGGCTATATTCCCAAGACCATTTCGTTCCGATACAATCCAGGCGGATTTTATTCGCTTTCAAACGGCATAATGGACAATCCCGGTGATTCCAAATACGGGCTTACCAAAGAACAGCTTATGCGGGGATACAAGATTTTGAAGAAAAAGGGTGTTGAGCGTTTCGGGCTGCATGCTTTTCTTGTAAGCAATACTACGGGCAACGATTATTATCCCACCCTGGCGGGAACGCTGTTTGAGCTGGCGGTTGAGATAAAGCAGGAAACGGGAGTGGAGCTTTCGTTTATCAATCTGTCCGGGGGCGTAGGCATTCCCTATAAGCCCGAGGATCATCCGGCGGATATAAAGGTCGTCGGCGAAGGTGTTCGCAAGGTCTATGAAAAAATCCTGGTACCTGCAGGACTTGATAATGTGGCTATCTATACCGAGATGGGGCGCTTTATGATGGGACCGTACGGTTATCTGGTGACGAAGGCTATTCACGAAAAACACATTTACAAGGAATATATAGGTGTGGATGCTTGCGCCGTCAATCTTATGCGCCCGGCAATGTACGGCGCATACCACCATATCACAGTCCTTGGCAAGGAAAAGAAGCGCAAGGATCATGAATATGATATAGTTGGTTCGCTCTGCGAAAACAACGATAAATTTGCCGTAGACAGGATGCTGCCGAAGATTGACATGGGCGATTATCTGGCTATCCACGACGCCGGGGCTCACGGCTTTGCCATGGGATACAATTATAACGGCAAGCTCAAATGCGCAGAGCTTCTTATGAAAGAAGACCACAGCTTCGAGATGATTCGCCGTGCCGAGACGCCGAAGGACTATTTCGCAACATTTGACGGATTTGATATATATAAGAAGCTTACAAAAGAGTGATTATATAATGCAAATATAAATTCCGGCGGGGATTGCTAACTTTAAGACCGGTAATAATATTAATAAGTCATATATTTTAGCCGCCTCGGAGTCTCTGGGCGGCTTTTTTATGGAGGTAATCATGTCGGCAGTAAATATTACAAAGGTTTTGCATGCGGGGATAAGCGTGTACAATATGGAAGAATCTCTTAAATGGTACGAGGAAAATCTGGGATTTTGCCGGGTAAAGGATGACGGCTTTGTCGAGCCCCTCGGCGCCCATATAGTATTTATCGAAAGAGATGGATTCCAGATAGAGCTTTTTGAATACAAGGCGCCAAAGACCATTCCTCCCGAGCGCCTCGAACCGAATACGGACTTGCAGACCGTCGGCACAAAGCACATAGCCTTTGCCGTGGATGATATGGATAAATGCCTTGAAAATCTCAAAGCAAACGGCGTAAAGGTTGTTTATGAAACACGTATGGGAGATGATCATGTGGCATTCATATACGACTGCAACGGGGTGCTTATAGAGTTGATAAAATAGCTGGAGGGTGAAGAAGAATACGATTTTGTATAATATCAATCTTTATTAATCCGTTTTGAGTTGGTTCTTCCGGTCAGATAATCAAGCGATACATTGTAATAATCAGCGAGAATAATTGTCAGAGAAAGAGGGGTTTGCGAGTGCCTTATGGTTGCGTGAAGTCAATTATAAAGGAGGTAAAGGTCTGCACATGATCATATGCGGCGGATGGACGAATCTGATTTCGGTAATTTATTATGCTGCGGCGCTTGTCTGCGTGGTTGCTATGGGGAGTTAAACATAGAGACGGCAAATATAAAGCAGGTTCTGTGAGTGGGAATAGGCAATAGATTGATTAAAAGCAAGAAATCATAAAAAGTGCTTGAATTATTGAGCAATATATTGTAGAATCTTTGGCGGTTCGGTGATTATCGGACCGCCTGATATTTTTGTATCAGCCGCAGTGGCGGAATTGGCAGACGCAACGGACTCAAAATCCGTCGGTGGCAACACTGTGTGGGTTCGACTCCCACCTGCGGCAGAGAATTTAGCGAGAACGAGCCAGGGAACTTAACGAAACCGAGTCGGAGGCAATCACCACCCCCCAATCACAGACAGATTGGGGGATTTTTTTAAGGGAGGAATGAAGAATGCAAAAAGAAGGTTTAAGGTCTGCTGTGGAGCTGTTGTTGCCGATTATGCTGGCATTTGCGGCAGTGTTAATGTTTCAGGATACCGCATATGCCGGGACCGTGGCACCCTCGGGAGACGGGAGCGACTATTCAAATATTGTAGCTGAGCTAGAGAGCACAGGCTCGGTAAAATTACAAAGCGGCGGAGAATATCATTTAAGCAATAAGATTTATCTTGAGTCAGGCTGGACAATAGATGCTGCCGGAGCCACCATATATGTAAGCGGTATGCTCTTTAACCACGATGTCACCAGCACAGGTTATGATTCTGTCTCTGACATTACAATAAATGGCGGAACATGGCTTTCTGAATCATCGAGCGGTTATGCTACTACTCTTATTCATTTTACTCATGCCAATAATATTACCCTCAAAAATATGGATATAGAAGCCTGCAATTACAGCGGTCACACTATAGAGCTTGTAGCTTGCAAGGATGTAACTATTAAGAATTGCACAATCACGCCTCTGGGGAAACCTTCTTCAACCAGTGTAGAAGAGCAGATTCAGATAGATATAGCAGCTCCTGCTACTGCGCCTTTCCTTAGCAGCACATACACCAACGGCCGTTGCTGCAAGAATATCAAGATTATCGGCTGTACTGTTACAGGGGCAAGGGCAATCTGTGCAAACTATGCGGCG
>CAJOQM010000051.1 GCA_905236845.1 uncultured Lachnospiraceae bacterium
AAACCCCTGCCTTTAAACTTTTCCAACACCCCTCCAAAAAATCTTTCATATTTATATTGTTATACAATAAGGTTATATGTTAGAATATTGTTTCGATTAACACTACCGAAAGGCAGGTCACCCTGATGGATGATTTACGATTAAGTAATTTGAATGAGAACCCCGGTATTTCGCCAAAGATAAATGAACTTGCCGAGCTGGCAATTAAGGCAGACCACATCGACCCGGCACTCTATACCGAGTCGGGAGTATTCCGTGGACTGCGAAACACCAACGGTGAAGGCCTTAAAGTGGGGCTTACGGGTATAAGCGAAATCCAGGGCCAGCGGGAAGAAAACGGTCAGCTAATCCCTACGGAAGGCAGGCTCTTTTATCGGGGCTATGATATATTTGACATTGTAAAAGGCATTCCTTTGGAATCCCATTTCGGTTTCGAGGAATGCACATATCTGCTGCTGTTCGGAGAGCTTCCCAACATTGACCAGCTTAAGGAATTCTCCGGGATTCTTTCGGATTTCAGAAAGCTCCCCAGTACTTTTGTGCGGGATATTATAATGAAAAATCCCAGCAGCGACATGATGAATACGCTGGCAAAGAGCGTGCTGGCGCTTTTTTCCTATGATGAGAGCGCAGATGATACTTCCCTCGAAAACGTGCTGAGGCAGTGCCTGCAGCTAATATCCTTATCTCCCCTGCTTTCGGTATACGGCTATCAGGCATACAGGCATTTTCATCTGGGAAAAACATTGGTTATACACAATCCAAAGCCCGAATATTCTACATCGGAGAATCTTCTTCACATGCTGCGGCCTGATATGGAATTTTCGCCTCTGGAAGCAAAGCTCCTTGACCTTATGCTCATACTGCATATGGAACACGGCGGAGGAAGCAATTCTTCCTTTACCACACATCTGGTAACCACATCCGGCACCGATACATACGCCTGCATATCTGCGGCTCTGGCATCTTTGAAGGGTCCGGCCCACGGCGGCGCTACCCCTAGGGTGCTTCATATGCTTGACGATATCGCCCTGCATGTAAACGACTGGAAAGATGACGAAGAAATAAGCGCATATCTTTTGAAAATCCTTAACGGAGAGGCAAATGACGGCACCGGGAATATATACGGCATCGGTCATGCAGTTTATTCCTTAAGCGACCCCAGAAATGTCATTATCCGCAAATTCGTAGAGCTCCTGTCCAATGAGAAAGGACTCACAAAGGAATTTGAGCTGTACAGGACAGTCGAGCGGCTGGCTCCGGAAGTTATTTCCAAAAACAGAAAGATGTACAAGGGTGTCTCCGCAAATCTGGAATTCTACAGCGGCTTTGTGTATTCCATGCTCAACATACCCGAAGAGCTCTTTACCCCCATGTTTGCCGTAGCGAGGATGGCGGGCTGGTCTGCCCACAGGCTTGAAGAGCTGTGTTCATCCACAAAGATTATACGGCCGGCATATACAAACGTAACTCCCCGCCGCAGCTTCATACCGATGAACGAACGTTGATTAATACCGATGAACAGACGCCGGCGGACTTTAAAATGACAGCTGTAAAAACAGGCAAAAAATTTTTTTAAATCAGATTGAAATCAATATTGATATCGTGTATACTATAGGTTGCACTTGAAAACAATTCCTCAAAAAGGTTAAGAATATGACTGTAAGCGACATCAAAATCTTAATAGCCGACGACTCCATACTCGCAAGAAAGCTCCTTAAGGACACACTTGCGGAGATAGGATGCGCAAATTTTGTTGAAGCCAAGAACGGCACCGAGAGTGTTGAAAAATACGAATCGGAAAGTCCGGACGTGGTATTCCTTGATATTGTTATGCCGGGGATAAACGGCGTGGAGGCCACCCGCCGCATTATGGAGATCAATCCCGACGCCTTCATAGTCATGGTCTCTTCCGTCGGCACCAAGAGCTTCCTGCAGGACGCTTTGGAGGCCGGCGCAAAGGATTTTCTGCAAAAGCCCTTTAATGCAGAGACAATACAATCAATAGTTAAAAAGCTGTGCGACTGATGATGCACGGCTCTTAAAAGGAGTTTATGCTTTATGTACAGCGAATTTTTCGGACACTATCTTCTCTCACATGACAAAATCGACAAGGACATCGTCCTTGAGCTTTTAAAGCATGAATTCCATCCCGGGCAGACACCGCCTTTCAAAGCTGTTTATCACGGATATCTTTCAAATGAAGAATATGTGACTTGCCTGAATGAAGCCATAGATTCCGGCAAGCCTTTCTATGACCTGGTTATAGAACACGGTTATATGGACGCCGAACAGGTTTCGGAAATAACTGCGGAAAAAGAACCTGTTTATATGCAGTTTGCCCAGTATCTTATCGACAAGGGCACAGTATCTCCTACGGAAATGTCCCAGATAGTGGCAGATTATGTCTCCGGCTTTGAGCTTGTAGATCTTGATTTCATAGACGAGATGAATGATGCGGTAGACAGGATTCTCCATGATGTTACAATGATAACGGACGGACAGGACACCATGCTCCTTCTGGATTACTACCCTCTCCTTTTTAACGACCTTATACGTTATATCGGGGATGATTTTACTCCCCTTTCGGTACAGGCTTTTACAGGTTATGTATCCAAGATTTGCGCAAAGCAGGATATTACCTCTACAAACACTCTGCTTACCGCAATAGACATGGATGAAAATACCGCAATAGAATTCGCAACCCGTTTCTCCTCCATGGAGTTTACGGAATGCGATGAATACGTAGACGCTTCGTTATGCGATTTTCTCAATCAGCACAACGGGCTCTTTGCCGTAAATATGGCAAACGAGCATGATTATCATTTATCCCTTGCGATTCCCGAATCAGCAAACTACGACATAGTATCGGATTCGGGAACCGGATTTTTGTTAAGCGTAAGCTACTCCTTCGGAGTCGTAAACTTCTTCCTTTACCCTCATTAAAATCCAAGGAAATTCTTTATCTTGCCCCACATTTCCGATGGCTCGCAGACAATATCATGTCTTACGGGAGCATTTCTGATTTCGTCTATCGCCTTGGGAACTTTGACTTTTGAAAGCTTTTCAAGCTCATCCACCAGTTCAAAATCTCCCATGCTGTCGTATTTCTTATCAAGCGCCGTCATCACGCTTCTGGTGAATTTATACGGGCTTGCGGTAGACGCAATAACTGTAGGCGTATCGTCTTTTGTCTTTTCTTTATATGCGTTATAGACGCCGGATGCCACGGCCGTATGAGTGTCAATGATATATCCTGTCTTTTCATAGAGAGACTTAATCGCCTGCGCCGTGCCCTCTTCATCGCAGAATCCGCCGTAGAACATATCAAGCTGCGCTTTCATATCATCAGTAATGGTATAATTGCCATCTTTTGAAAGGCTTGCCATAAATGCTGCATTCCTTTCGGAATCGTTGCCGGATATATGATAGATCAGACGCTCAAGATTGCTTGATATAAGGATATCCATGGAAGGCGAGCTCGTCACATGGAATTCCCTGTTCTTATTATATTCACCGCTTCCGAAGAAATCGAAAAGGACTTTGTTTTCATTGGAGGCGCAGATAAATGTCTTTACGGGAAGCCCCATTTTTCCGGCGTAATACGATGCCAGAATATTGCCGAAATTCCCCGTGGGAACGTCTATATTTATCCTGTCTCCGGATTTAATAACGCCGTCTTTAAGAAGGCGGGAATACGCATATACATAATAAACTATCTGGGGCACAAGGCGGCCGATGTTTATGGAATTTGCAGAGGAAAACATATAGCCGTGATCACTCATTTCCTTTGCAAGATCCGGATTCGTAAAGATTTTCTTTACCCCGGTCTGGGCTTCGTCAAAATTTGCCTTAAGCCCGATAACACAGGTATTATCCCCCTTCTGGGTAATCATCTGCTTTTCCTGAATGGGGCTTACTCCGTCTTTGGGATAAAAAACAACAATCTTTGTACCGGGTACATCTGCAAAACCGGCAAGGGCAGCCTTCCCCGTATCTCCGGACGTAGCCGTAAGTATTACTATTTCCCGGCTTTCATTGTTCTTCTTAGCCGCCGTCGTAAGAAGATGGGGCAAAATCGAAAGAGCCATATCCTTAAAGGCTATGGTGGCTCCGTGGAAAAGCTCGAGATAATACGCCCCGTCCGCCTCCTTAAGGCATGTTATCTCCGGGATATCAAATTTACTGTCATAAGCCTTGTTAATACAGGTCTTAAGCTCTTCTTCCGTATAATCGTCAAGAAGAAGCTTCATTACATTGTATGCGACTTCCCGGTAATCCATGGATGTAAATTCATCCATGGTCTTATCAAATTCAGGGAGTCTTTCCGGCACGAAAAGACCGCCCTCATCCGAAAGACCCTTTAAAACCGCCTGTGAAGCAGTAACTCTTACATTCTTATCTCTTGTGCTTACATATGTGATACTCATTTAATTTTCCTCGTTTGACAAATTTTAAACAACGAGGCATATTATACGTTATTTGCACAAAATGTGCAATATGGTTATAATAATGTAAGACCGAAAGGAACAAAATCCGAATCAAGAAAGGCACAGAGTATGCTTCCGGGAGTATATAAAACCGCAAAAAAAGACGGTACAGTCTATTATAAAGCCGGTATCACGTATAAGAACAAGCATATAAGCCTTGGGAGCTTTACTACAGAAAGGGCCGCAAACGCCGCATATGAGGAAGCCGGAAGGATCCTCGGCTCCAAAAAACGCAAATTCGAGAGCCTCCTTCGAAAAAAGACTCATCTTCTGCCCTTTGAAAAAGCAGTAATTCTTTATAATTTCAGGGACAACGGGATTTACATAAAAAATCCCATTTACATGCGCAAAAAGACTTTCAGCTATTTTCTGTCGCCCACATATGAGCTGAAATTCGATGCCGACGACTTGTTTTATTATTCCATGCACAGAATAATACAAAGGCAGGGTCGGCTATTCGTAAATGACTACGGCATGCAGATGGGGATACTTACAAGATACGGAATACAGCCCTATTCCGTGGAAGGTCGTGATTATGAATACAAAAACGGCGACCGCACAGATCTTCGATATGAAAATATAGTCGTCAAAAACCCCTTCCGGGGAGTGCGGATAATACACGACGAAGTGAATGTGCAATATAAGGCCCTCATGCATATAAACGGCGACTGGGTGCTGGGTACATATGACCACATACACGAGGCCGCCATAGCCTACAACAAAGCGCTGGACATAATGGCAGATGCGGGTATCGCAGGAGCCAGGGAACCAAACTACATAGACGAATTAAGCCCCAAAGCATATGCGGACATATACTCCGGTGCTGAAATATCTGCAAAATTCATTTCATATGTGGCGGAAATGGGGATTTGATATTAAACCATCATTATTTTACCAAGTAAAATATATATGAATTCAATGTATGTAATCATGATTGTTGCGTGTATCTTAAGCTCTCTTACCATGACTTTTCACATGAGAAGCAGCACCGTGCTTTCTGGGGAATCAAAGCGGTGGTTTGCGCTTATGTTTCTTAGCATTGTGATTACTGCGGCGGCGGAGGCTTTAGGCGACTGTTTGCAGATAATAGAAGAAGACGCAGGCAAGCATTTTGACCCCGTGCTTACGGAAATATTTGTAAGGATGGTAAGGGAGGAAGGTTAGCTGATACCCACCATCAAAAAAGCCAGCCCGGGGAAGGCTGGCCTAAAAGGGGGGGAGTATGTATGAAAAAAAGTTTGTTTACAGATGATGTTTGGTGTGTGTTTCTCATCTGATGTTGTATATATTAAAGCACACCTGTGACGAGAAAATGGTCTTCCTGTGAATGAATTGAGGAATCAATGTGATGAAAGTGTGAAGGATTAGGTTATGACGCTGCGACAAAATCAATAGCCTTTTGGGTTAAATCCTTCCTTTCTTCCGCGCATTCCGAAGGGTATTTTCTCTCGGATTTAAACAACATTTTTAAAAGCCATGTGTTTTTTCTCATGGGAATGGCAAAATGGCTTATATAGCTGTATTTTATATTCGTAACTTCATGGGGAAAGTTCCGCTCTTTCAGGTAATTTTCGATATAATCAGCCTGCTCTGCGGAAGGCCACACCGTATCTTTAAGAGTAGAAAGAAGAAGGATGGGGCCGTTTATTTTTTCAAGGGGGATTATCTCTTTTTCCGTAACACCCTTGCCCGTATTGTATTCAAGAATATTGAATTCCTTATATTTAGCAAACTGCTTCTTTACGTTAAATTCTCTTACCTTGTACGGCACAAATGGAATTTCCTCATTTTTATATGACCATGAGGACGTCCCGGAAGGCGCCTTCTTTCCGTTCATACCCTCGCTTACGAAATATGAGGGGACTCTTGCGACAACGCAGGTGATATCGGGAAAAGTGGCAGCGCAAAGCAGGGCGTATTCCGCGCCCTTGGAGATTCCGTCTACAGCTATGCGTTCATAGCCTTTACCCTTTAGCCAGGAAATGGCATTTTCAACGTATTCAAGGGGTATCCTATCAAGGTCACTTCCCGTCTCATCCCCCTTAAAAAGCGTAACTCCCAGGGCGGATATCCCGTTTTGCTTGTAATAATGCGCCATGGTATCGCTGGCGGAAGACCCTCCATCGCTTCCCGAAAAGGTTAAAACCACCCTCTCCTTTTCCTTTGCATCGTAAAAATGCCCTTCGAAGCTTTCTTTTGAAATGCTTAATATAAGATCAGCATCCGTTTTATTTTTCTTCATCATCCTGTTCTTCCTTTTATTTGTTTTTGATATATTCTTCTATGGCATCCGCAGCTTCCTTTACGCCGTCTTCCGCTTTAATCTTTTCCGAAATCTCTTTTGCTGCAGCATCATATTTTCCGCTTACAAGGTTCTTTAAGGCCTCGCATATTTCTTCTTGCGTACAAAGCTTTTTCCTAATGTAAAGGGGCTTTGGTCCGCAGCCTATTTTATTATCCATCCGCCCATAGAAATACTTGTCAAGAGCAAGGGCTATTACCAGGGTAGGAAGCCCCGCACGAAGTCCCATGCCGTTTGTGGTGTTACCGCCATGGTGAACCACGGCTCTTACCTTTTCAAAAATATAAGGGTAAGGGACATCATCTATAAAATACAGTCTGTCGGTATTTATCTTTTCTTCCTTCGGGATTTGAAATGCCTGCACGATGGCGCGTATGCCAGTCTTTTTAAGCGCATTAAGAGTTAAAAGCTGAAGCCTTTTAAGCTCCGGAGACTCCGCCTTTCCAAAAGCTACAAAAACCGGTTTTTCTCCGGATTCAAGAAAACTCGAAAGATCCTCCGGCTCATGATATCCCACCATAGCTTCATCGGAATGATACCAATATCCCGTCACATGAATGTGCTCGCCCCATTTGGGGTCAGGTCTCATAAGCTCACGGCTTACGGGGTAAAAAGTCAGCACTTTTCTGCCGTTTAGCTCCGTATAAGTACTGTTCAACCTCCATTTTAAAAGCCCACCGATGAATAAAGCGAATACTGGCGGGCGGGATCCATGGGGCTGAAAAAAACCTGGCGCAGGGAATCCCCAGGTATTCCGCCGCATGCCTTGCAAAGGGTGAGCACGTCCCATACATAACAAGATCGGAGCCCTTTATCGCATCAAGGGTCTGCTCCATAAAATGCGGGTTCTCTTTTTTTAGCTTAAACATCCGCTTCGCAAAATCAAGGCTCGTCTTATAATCCGTAACCAGATACTGCATCACATGGTCTGCATCCGTATCAAGCAGGATAAATTTCACACCCTTGCTTTCAATAAGCGGGCGAAATGCCCCGGATGTCAGTATCCTGAATCTGTGCCCCCGCTTTATCATCTCTTCGCCAAGTTCGGCGAGAGGATTTACATCTCCCCTTGTCCCTACTGCTACTGCCGTAATAATCATATTTGCCTTCTATTTCATGCAGATTTCGTTAGCCTTTTCTAACCGCATCCTATTATAGCATCCGATCATAGCATTTCAAGGGCGAGTTTTTGTGTTTTTGATCATTTAAACTACCCCTTATCTGAAATCTGCGTTATACTTATGGTGCATAACTTGTATCATAGGAGAAATCATAAAATGGAAAACAGAATCAAACAATTTCCGGAAGGAGAAATTATTATCCGGGAAGGTGAATTAAATACAGTCATGTATAAGATATTGCAGGGTCATGTGGAGGTCTATACGGGCTATGGGACCAACGAAGAGACCCTTATAAGCATTATCGGCGAGCAGGCATGCTTCGGAGAGCTGGGGCTCCTCCTTCACGAGCCTTCCATTTACACCATGGTTGCTTATAGCGCTGTCTATGCCATGCAGATAAACGAGGATCAGATGGGTGAATTTTTCAGGGAAAATTATGTAAATATGATCGGTGTTATGCGAAATATGGCAAGCACCATGGCAGCTATGCGAAAGCACATTGATATGCTCACAGAAGAAATACGTAAGGGCAACAAACCGGATGAATCCACAATTATCTCTGCGCGAAAAGCCATGAAAGGCTATGCCATGTATCGCACAATGCAGGAAGCCTTTGACAGCATGGGCTTTGCCACCTATACTTTAAAAGATTCTTAAAGAGGATGCCCGGCGCAAACCCGTATAAACAGAAGGAGTACCGCCCTGCGCTGTCCCGGGCAGCCTCCTCATATATCGATTTTACGAAATGTCTCTATGGAAACGCTGTGACGAAAATGTGAATCCGGCGATGCCGCCACACCTTACAAATCCATCTCAAAATGCTGGTAATCCTTGACGGAATTCCAGTCGCCTCCCCAGGTAAATCCCTTCTTATGAAACAGCCTGTAGCAAAGGTCGAACTTTGTTATCTTGTGTTTAAAGCTTTTCGTCCTGTCGGCGTATTTCCTGCCGTTTGAAGGTGACACAACCATTTTGCCCTTCTTATATGCAACATAAGGATTTTCCCTGGGATTAATATCCACAGCCATGCCGTAAGCGTGTTTTGATATGGTGGATGTCCCTTCAATCACCCTGTAATTGAAGCACGAAGTATTATCCGCCTCCATGGAAAGCTCATCATCGCCGTCATAGGCGTCTATAGGCTCTACTCGCCTTATCTGATATTTTTTGAAATACAATTTTCGGAATATCTCACAGATGTCGCCGGCGCAGGCTTTATTTGCAATCAACTCGCCTATGTGCGTCTTCTTGTCAAATCCGTAATACAATATCCTTACTCTCCTTAAGTCGGAACGATCTACCGGGCAATCCTCAGGATATGATTTCCCCTGCATTGCCGCAAATGTTTCATCATCAATCTTTTTCACATAAAACATTGTCTTTATTTCTTTTTTTGACCTTTCGGTAACATCGATGACGGTGGTTGCAGATGTATTCTTATAGAGGGTTTTTAGCGGAATATCAATATCCGAAGAACCGTAGACCGCCGATTTGCAAATAAACGCAAATACCATGCAGCACATCATTGCAAGCAATATTTTTTCAAACTTATTTCTCATAACTCTCCTGTTTTTTATGAGCCTGTCTTAACCCGGGAATATAAAAAATCCCTGCATATGCTCATTTTACACAACAAAGGGATTATTTGCAATATGGCGGAAGCTCTAGGGAAACACTGATTAAACGGGTTTACATTAATACGGGCATCCGGGGAAATCGACATGCGGTTTTGCAATTTTTAAACAAATTGCATAACAGATATGCAAAAGCGGTGCAAAATTTTTCATACTATGTTCATATTTACAGCTTATTATTTGCACAACTCTTAAATAGAGAATTCACTTGTCACTCAATTAAAACCTTTAAGGAAAGGAGACTTACCATGAAAGGATGGGAATTTACCTACACAAATCAACCTCTTAAACTTATCGAAAAGCCGGATCCTGTGGCAAAGCCCGGGTATGTAGTAATTGATGTCAAAGCAGCAGGTCTTTGCCATTCGGATGTATCTGCGCTGGAGCACGAAAGCTGGCTTACAATGATGACTCCGCCCCTTATAATGGGTCACGAATACGCCGGAGTAATCAGGGAAATCGGCGAAGGCGTGGAAGGCTTTAAGGTGGGCGACAGAGTAGGCGTTTGCCCCGTAGGCGCAAATGACGGCTCCTGCCCCGGCTATACCAGAGACGGGGGCTACGCTACCGTCTCTACCGCTCCCGTAGAGCAGCTTATCCATGTGCCTGATAATGTAGACTTCGCCAAGGCCGCAGCCGCTACGGACGCAGGAATGACTTCCCGGCACGCAGTAGTCGTTGCAGGAGGGATAAAGCCCGGAATGAAGGTGGGCATCATAGGGATCGGCGGACTTGGACAGATAGGCGCAAGAGTCGCTGTTGTAAAGGGCGCTGAGGTGTATGTATCCTCCAGAAAGCAGTCCGCAAGAGATCTTGCCATGAGCCTCGGATGCGCTGGTGCCGTGGAGACGGCTGAGCAGCTTGCGGAAAAAGGCTGCGAGGTAATCGTTGATTTCGCAGGAGCCGGCACCACTACCGCCCAGGCACTTGAAGCCGTAGCTTTCAAAGGCCGTGTAGTCGTAGTCGGAATGTCAGAGGATTACGCAAATATCAACACCATGACCCTTATATTAAAGCAGGCTACCATAGTCGGCAGTAACGGCGGCGATGTGGACGATATCAAGGACTGCTATGATATGATGTCAAAAGGCGAGCTTGATCCCGTTCTTACAAAGATTAAGTTTGAACAGATTTCCGAAGGAATCGATATGCTTAAGGAAGGCAAGGTAAACGGGCGCCTTGTGGCAATGATAGACGAATAATATTATCGCAGGGCGGCGGCCGGGCAATGTCGCCGCCCTTGCGATATTGTATGAGAAAACCCGGAGGAAACCATGAAAAACTTTCCTTTATACAACATAAAAACAAGCGTGGTAACGGGCTTTATGGACGCCGGAAAGACCACCTATATACAGGATTATATATTCAGGGATTTCTTCCACAAAAGACAAGAGGGAAAAACTATGATCCTCTGTTTTGAGGAAGGTGATGTGGATTACGATATCGACCGCCTTTGCGAATTCAAAACAGACGTTGCAATTTATGAGGGCGGGGATATCTCCGCCTTCATTTTTTCCGCTATGGAAAAATATAAGCCAAACAGGATATTTGTCGAGGCAAACCCCATGCTCAAAGGGCTAACTGACGCCCTTAACGACTTACTCAACGTGACCGATACCACAATGCTTATAGATGCCTTGACCCTTAATGTCTACTACAGAAATATGCTTCAATATATTCAGGATATGGTTTCCGTCTCAAATCCCGTAATAATAAACAGGGCTTCATCCGCAGAAAGCCTCGCAGCCTATGCGGCGCCTTTCCGCCTTATGAATAAAAAAGCCGGATTCTTGTGGGAAAGCCCGATGGGCTACCACGAAAAAGTCTTCGGAAGAGCTCTGCCCTATGACCTTTCATCTGATAAGATTTTTCTTTCGGAAAGTGATTTTCCCCTGTGGTATCTGGATCAATTTGAATCCCCAAAAAACTACGAGGGAAAAGAACTCGAAATGACGGCGCAGCTTAAATATACCGACGGAACAGCTCTTGCAGGAAGGCGTGTAATGACCTGCTGCGCCAATGATATACAATTCTTGAGCGTTCCCGTATCTTCTGATGAGATGCTTCCTGCGGATGGCTCATATATCCGCCTCAAAGCTATAGGAAGCGTATATACAGACCCCAAATATAAAACGAAAAGACTCCGGCTTAAATGCCGGGAATTTACGCCATGTACAAATCCGGGCAATGAGGTAATCTCGGCAACGCTGTCGCCGTGAAAGCCTGCTGCGAGGGGAAGGGATGAGATTATATTTCAACAACTCATTCATATTTCCCGACTATGCAGTTCTTTTCTAACATTTTCATCAAAGGAAGATCCTTACTGAATCCTCTCTGCAGCAGCAGATTTGCGTTACACCTGGGGCAAAATTCGTCGCTCATAAAACTGCATCCTTTTCCTGACTATCGGGCCTTTATATCGTAGGCAAATACCTCTGAAATCTCTGAATCGTACCCGTCATAATAACCTTTTGGCATACCTAATACGATTCTGGCTCCCCTGTTATAAAGAAGGAGCAGCCTCCCATTAACCCTGTCAAATGTCAGCCCTTCTATTTCGCCCTGCCTCGTCACATCGCTAAAGGTCCTCTCAAGGGTCACCGTCGTCCAGGTATCACCGTCATTAACGGTGACGCGGTACATATGATCCGCCTCATCATCATCGGCGTTTCCATCATCAGCCGTGATATAGATGCATCCGTCATAATAAGCTATTCCCTGTATCCACTGCGGCGGCATCTGCATGTGTATTTTCCCCAGATATTCACCTGTATCAAGAGCATACTTATAAAGATAACGGCCGCTCTCTTCTCCTACCCAGGAACACATCCAGACTATGCCGTCATCATAATCTACAGCTATCCCCGAACACTCCAGCTGACCGCTTTCTTCATCAAAGGGAAACGTCCTTTTTAATTCGAGGGTATCAGCATCATACACGGCTATCTGGATATTGGTCCCCACCCCGTCCATAAAGTATTCCACACCTGCATATATCTCGTTATTATATACATCAATATCCCCGATATGATTGACATTGCTTTCAAACCCCGTAAAAGGGCTGTCATTCTGACATATTACATTCCAGTCCTTATCGTATTTTGTAAGAGCAGTCGAACCGCTTACCCAATAAGAGCCATCTTCACAGCAGACGCCCTGTCTCCCGTCCACCTCGACGATATCACTTAGAACGTAGGTGTTTTTCGGCAGGAGATTCGCAGAATCATCCTCGGGATTTTCCCCGGATTCCGTCTTACACCCCATAAGAGAGCATATACTTATAAATATAAAACAAAGCGACAATAATTTTAATTTCTTAATCTCATGCCCCCTCATCACACATTCCTCCATACGGCGATAACATATACGTAAATATTTTACCACAATGGGAATATTCGTATCTGTTTTCCTTATGATTTCTAAGGAAACGCTGATTTATTCTGATATTTTTTCCATCCGGGTATATCAATTCCGAAAGTATTCCTTGGCAAATTCCATATCCTGAACCAATTCAACAGTGCCAAGATAGTTTCCCTCTTTATCTCGAACCGCCATATACTTAACCAGCATAGTTCTTCCTCCCTTTTCCATCCACACAGGGACCTCATCCCGGCGGTTATTCCGGAAATCATCGATAATCTGCCGCACCATAGGCTCAATCTTCGGCGGGTGGCAGGAGAACACCTCACGGTCGATTGCCATACCGGGGCGCTTGAAAACTTTCGGTCCCTCGTTAAAGAAACGATTGATGTTATCCGCACCAACAAATGTGATTTCCATAGGAATAGTATTAAGGAGAGCGGTCAACTGATTGAGCGTCATGTGACCGCCGGGAAGAACGATTTCATCGTCGGTGTCGGTTGCTTTAGAAGGTCGGGCACTTTCAGCGTCATTCCAAATTTCCCGGTCTATATCGAAGCAGATATCATAATCTTTGGAGTCGTGATATATTCCATACCATTCCTCATCCGTGAAATTTACTGCACATATGGGGAACAGGATATTCTGCTCCTTATAAATCATCTCTTCGGCACGCTTTAAAACCGCATCAATGCGAGCGTTCCATTCCTCGCCTTGATCGGCATCTTTAGCAAGCGCACCAAGCTCGTCACGGATCTCATCATCCACCGTCCACATCACGTCTGACGGACCTGACACGCCATAATTCACCTTAAGTAACGGATAAATAAGATCGCCCTTCTTTGCGTAATGAACAGAAACCTCATGGATTGCCGGTATGAGTGATACGTCTCTGCTTTCCTTAAATTTTGAAATCAGGTCTGCTAGCACATTGTTTTCTTTTGTCAACGTATACAGCGGATGACCGATGACTGCTTCAAGTCCGGCGGCGCATGCATTCTTATCCGAATAATCCTTTTTAGGGAAGGAATCTCTCTTAGCCAGCTCTTCCTGCGCCTTCTGCCTTAAGAGAGAAGCCTCGACTTCTTTTTCCGCATTGGCAATTTTCTCTTCTATGGTCGCACCATGGAACAGCGCAGAGTGGACATCGCAGAGCCTCTGTACCTCGGACAGCGGCGTACCGTCTTTGAGCAGTTCCTGCTCCGCCTGCATAATATCTGCCGCATTAACCTCGCCGAATTCACGGACAAAGTCCGCTCTGACATCATCTAAGGCTTCACCCTCATTAAGTCTTATCAAATAGGTTTTCAAATCCAATTTTTTTGACATAACATTAAACTCCTTTGTTGTTTACATTTATTATCTCCGCATTGTCACGGGGATATATGTCACAGGACGGTTCTTTTGACAACTTTATGCTTTCAAAAAAATTTTCATTGCATCCATAATCATTTCATTATGATCAAAGGCAAGTTCATCAAGACTGACCACTATATCGTCCTTTTTGAAACAAACACTGTTATCACGTTTAATTATATTAAACCACTCAGCACAAGCGGCATCATCGCCCGCCGCAGGAATCACCTTATCAGCATCTATCACGGCAAGAAATGTGGCAGAAACCGTCCAGCCTCTCGGGTCTCTTCCCGGCTTGCTGTACACTCCTACGAGCTTCAAATCCTTGGGAAAAAGGCTAACGCCCGTTTCCTCCAAAAGCTCCCGCGCCGCCGTTTCTTCTATCCTTTCGCCTTCCTCGGAAAAACCTCCGGGAAGAGCCCAACACCCAAGATAGGGGTGATTTCCTCTGCGAATAAGCAATATCCTGTCACCCACATCACCACGGCAGGCTGTCCGAAAACTCCTTGAAACAATGCAGATATCCGCCGTCAAAGAGGGCTTCTTCCACGCATCAGGATCATAGCTCTTTAAATATTCCGATTCAGTCAGTCCGTTTGCATCCCTGTTTTCAGTCGTATCACCTATTACCTCATTAATAAAGCGTCCGGCCGCCAATATATATTCTTCTGCGCTTTCGGATATGCTTTTAATCTCGCTATCCGACAATTTTCTTTTCACCTTTGCGGGGCTCCCCACAATGAGTGAGCCCTCTTCGATAACTGTGTTTTTTGTCACCAAAGCGCCGGCTCCCACAAGGCAGTTTTTCCCTATCTGCGCTCCGTCTAAAACTATGGCGCCCATCCCTATCAGGCAATTATCAGAAATCTCGCAGCTGTGAAGAATGGCGCTGTGCCCGACAGTTACATTTTTTCCCACAGTAATATCATTCCCTGCGGACACATGCAGCACACAGTTATCCTGAATATTTGAATTTTTGCCAATATGGATAGATGCGACATCCGCTCTTATTGTTGCATGATGCCACACACTCACATTATCTCCAAGAACAGCGTCGCCCAGCACATCTGCACTTTCTGCAACATAAACATTTTTTCCGAATATTGGATTTTTCATCTGCATAACCTCCGAATATAGTCCCGGTTGTCAAGAAGCCATCCCTGCGACAATGTCCCCGGCTTATCATTTCCTGCCCTAATTCAGCAAGGAGATTCACATCCCTCTTGTTCCCACAGCCACTGCTATAACAATAATATTTTACCTTCTATTTGATACATGTTTCGTTAACCATTTCTTACCGAATCATATTATAGCGTCCAAATCATGTAAAATCAAAAAAAATATATAATGCATGATTATTTACACCCCGCTCATCATGTGTAATCTGTTTTTTTCATTGCACATGACAATTTACAACCTTTCTATCATGTGTA
>CAJOQM010000052.1 GCA_905236845.1 uncultured Lachnospiraceae bacterium
ATATACCTTTGTTGCAAACTGGGAGATTAATACCAACTTTACCTATACAATGGACAGCACCGGCGGTGTGACCATTACGGGATATACCGGAGATGTGGAAGAAATCATTATCCCATCGACCTTGGGAGGCTTTGATGTAAAGGCCGTTGCGGAAAAAGCATTTTACGGAAATACCGCCTTAAAGCGCTTGTATTTCATAGGAGATTTGGAATCCATCAGAGACAGCGCATTTGAAGGCTGCACATCCCTTGCGTCTGTTAAAGCTTTGGGAAATGTCGGAGAGATCGGCGATAAGGCTTTCTGCGGCTGCACAGCCTTGACAGAATTTACTGCAGCTGCTACCGGTATAGGGGATTTTGCCTTTAACGGATGCTCGGCTCTTGCAGCCCTTGAGCTTTCGGGGGAAATCGACGAAATAGGAGAGCTTCCTTTCTACGGATGCGAAGAGCTTTCGGACATTACTTTATCCGGCTATATATCTGAGATTACGGCAGATACATTTTACGGCTGCAATGATATTAAGACCATTACAATATCCGGGGGCGTAGGCACCATAGGAGCAAAGGCATTCTTTGGCAGGGAAAACCTTACTGCATTAAATATAAGCGGATATGTAACGACGATTGAAGACTATGCATTTTGCGATTGCACATCCCTTAAATCCCTTACCATAGGAAACGGTACGGTGACTATAGGGGCAAACGCCTTCAGAGGATGCGAGAAAGTAAAAACCATATCGCTTCCTGATTCCGTAACAATCCTTGGAAAAAGGGCGTTTGCGGGATGCACTGCCGTAACACAGGTTAAATTGGGTAAGGGTCTTAAGACTCTGGGTACAGGCGCCTTTAAGGATTGCACAAAGATATCCAAGGTAAATATTTGCTGCACCGTAACAAAGGCCGTAGGTCAGGCGTTTGCCGATGCAAAAAGCTACAGCGTAAATATTGCTTCAAGCGGAAAGATTGCAAAGCAGGCCTATAAGGATGCGACGAATCTTAAATCGGTTACCCTGGGCGCAAATATTACTGCCATTGACAAGGCTGCATTTAAGGGCTGCACGAAATTAAAGACATTCAAGTGCAATTCCAAGAAGCTTAAGACAGTAGCCAAAAATGCTTTTAAGGGCGATACAAAGCTTAAAAAGATTTATGTAAAGACCGCAAAGGCTAAAAAATTATTTAACAAAGCTGTAAAAAAAGCGGGAATTAAAGCAAAAGTCGTAAAGAAATAAGATTTGCAAAGGTTTTTTTCAAGAAAAAAATCTCTTATTTTAAGGAAAGACTGATTTAATCGGCCTTTCCTTAAATTTAAATTTAGTATTGTAATTTGTTAAAAAATATTGTAATATATTAAGCACTGACAGATTCCCGGAGAGTTTCTCCGGGAATTCTATACGAAAAAATCAGTATGAGGAAAAAATATTTTATGAGGTGTCGATATGCAGGAAAAATTAAATGTCGCCATTTTGGGCGGAACAGGCATGGTAGGTCAGAGATTTATTTCTCTTCTTGAGAATCATCCTTGGTTTGAAGTCAAGGTAATCGCAGCAAGTCCCCGGAGTGCCGGAAAGACTTATGAAGAAGCCGTAGGCGCAAAGTGGAAGATTGATATCGACATGCCCCAATCGGTAAAAAATATCGTTGTTAAGGATCTTCACAATATTGATGAGATTGCCTCGGAAGTTGATTTTTGCTTCAGCGCCGTAGATATGGGCAAAGAAGAGATAAAGGCTTTTGAAGATTCTTATGCAAAGGCGGAGACGCCGGTGGTTTCCAACAACAGCGCACATCGCTGGACACCGGATGTACCTATGGTTGTGCCGGAGATTAATCCTGAGCATTATGAGATTATTCCTTACCAGAAGAAACGTCTTGGGACGACCCGGGGGTTCGTAGCGGTTAAGCCGAACTGTTCAATACAGACCTATACTCCCGAGCTTCACGCTCTAAAGGATTTTGGCATAAAGCGGGCAGTCGTAAGTACGTACCAGGCAATATCCGGCGCAGGCAAGACTTTCCGTGAATGGCCCGAGATGGAAGGAAATATAATTCCTTACATAGGCGGAGAGGAAGAAAAGAGCGAAAAAGAGCCCTTAAGGCTTTGGGGAAGCATAAAGGACGGACAGATAGTTCCGGCTGAAAGCCCCATTATCACGGCTCAGTGCATAAGGGTTCCCGTACTTAACGGACATACGGCATCGGTTTTCGTTGATTTCGAGAAGATACCTTCCAAGGAAGAGATGATTGAGCGCTGGACATCCTTTAAGGGGTTGCCCCAGGAGAAGAATCTTCCCAGCGCACCGAAGCAGTTTATAAAATATTTTGAGGAAGACGACAGACCCCAGGTTCGCCTTGATGTAGACTACGAAAACGGAATGGGTGTTACCTGCGGCAGATTAAGAGAAGATACGATTTTTGATTACAAGTTCGTAGGGCTTGCACATAACACAAAGCGAGGAGCAGCCGGTGGTGCGGTGCTTTCCGCAGAGGCTCTTACGGCACTTGGATATATAGAAAAGAAATAAAGGGGAAATAAATAGTGTTAGGCGCACATGTAAATGAAAGAAAGTTTAAAGATGATGTTCTTGCGGGAAAGAATGGTTTTTGTCTGATATACGGCAGGAAGGGGTGTGAGAGCTCCGAGCTTGCATTGTCGTTTGTCAAAGCAAGCGGAAGCAGCATCTATTACAGGGCTGCCGACGGATCGGAGGATGTCAATCAAAGGTTTTTCGGTAATGTTACAGCGGAAAAATATTCCCTTCTTCATGTACCCGAGACATACAAAGATGCCTTTGAAATGATAGCTCTTAAAGAGACTGAAAATGTAGTCCTTGCTTTTGACAGAGCAGAGTGCATATTAAAGAAAGATTTAACTTTCTTTGAAGAACTTATGTTTTTCATGAAAAAGAACGACAGTCTCAATATACATGTGTTCTTTGCTACTGATGATGTGAACTGGGCTTTTAGTGAATATGACGAGCTGGTTGGCGCATATTCAAAGCTTGATTTGGGAAAGTGCCGTTCCGAGGAGCTGACCTTCCTTGAGATGGTTCGCATTTTCCCGAATAAGCCTATCCGTGAAATCATACAGATGTACGGCATAACCGGCGGAGTGGCAGACTATATTCCCTGTTGGAGCAAGAAGCTGACCTTAAAGGAAAGTGTTATACGTCATGTCCTTTCCCCCAGAGGCTATCTGTACCATGAAGCCGAGGATTTCCTTCATACAAGGCTTCGGGAGACCTCTGTTTACGAGACCATACTTTCTGCTCTTGCATCCGGCGTAAACAAGCTTAATGATATATACAAGCTTACCGGTTATTCCAGGGCAAAGATTTCCGTATATATGAAGAATCTTGCCTCTTTCGGCGTGGTTTCCAAGACGGAATCCTTTGAGACCGGCGGATGGGAAAATGCAAAAAAGGGCGTATATACCATAACAGATACGTTTATTCATTTTTGGTTTACTTTTGTGTATCCCCACCAGAGTGCGCTTTCGATGGTGAGCCCCGAGACTTTTTATGAGAGATTCATTGAGCCGGGACTTGACGAATATATGAACCAGTATTTTGTCAAGGTATGCCGGGAATATCTGGCGCTTGTGGAGCAGTCAGGCTCCCTGCCTATCGTAACCAGCAAGGAAGGCACATGGATCGGCAAGAAGGGCCGCATAGACATTATCCTCCAGAACGACGTCAGGGAAAACGTCGTAGGATATTGCTCCTGGTCAGAGAAAAATATGAGCCGAGCCCACCTCGACGAGCTTGAAGAAAGCATGAAGCAGGCAAGGGTAAAGGCTGTCAAGAAATATATGTTCTCCGCAGGGACCTTTGATCACGACCTGACTGCATATGCCCAGAACGATCCCGAGATAGAGCTGGTCGATATGAATGAATTGTAAAAAGGTTTCAATATTATTTGATTTGTGTTAAAATATAATCCGCATGGCGAAATGTCATGCGGATTTTTTGTGCGGATTTATATTGTCCGGTGCAGAATCTGAAAGGAGAAACCATGAAAGAATTAATGCTCGGAAACAAAGCGGCAGCCCGGGGGCTCTATGAAGCCGGCTGTGCTTTTGTATCCAGTTATCCCGGTACTCCCAGCACGGAGATTACCGAAGAGGCTGTTAAATATGATGAGATATATTGCGAGTGGGCGCCTAATGAAAAGGTAGCCATGGAGGCTGCTTTCGGCGCATCATTAGCCGGAAAGAGGTCTTTTTGCGGCATGAAGCACGTGGGGCTTAATGTGGCGGCAGATCCTCTTTATACCATGAGTTATACCGGCGTAAATGCGGGTCTGGTAATCGGCGTAGCGGACGATGCGGGTATGCATTCTTCCCAGAATGAGCAGGATTCCCGCCACCACGCCATTAGCTCCAAAGTTCCCATGCTTGAGCCGGCGGATTCTGCCGAGGCCAGGGAATTTGCCATGCTGGCATATGAGATTTCCGAGGAATATGATACTCCGGTTATCCTTAAGATGTGCACCAGAGTTTCTCATTGCCAGTCTATCGTGGAAACCGGCGAGCGCACGGAGCATTCAAAGGAATATGTAAAGGATATTCCCAAATATGTTATGACTCCCGCAAATGCCATTCGTAAGCATCCCAAGGTAGAGGAGCGCACGGCACGTCTTATTGAATATGCGGAGAAATCTCCTCTAAACCGTGTGGAAAAGGGCGATGGCAAGATCGGCATCGTCTGTGATTCGACATCATATCTTTATGTGAAGGAAGTGTTTGGGGAAAGCGCCGACGTCTTAAAGATAGGTATGGCTAATCCGCTTCCTGTGCAGCTTTTTAAGGATTTTGCAGCTTCCGTAGAGGAGCTTTATGTAGTAGAAGAGCTTGATCCTGTTATAGAAAATCATATGAAGACCATAGGATTATGTCCCAAGGGCAAGGATATGCTTCCCATTACAGGGGAATTTTCGCAGAATATCCTACGAAATGCCTTTGGTAAGGAGGTTCCTGGGGGGCTTTCCACAGACGAAGAAATCCCCGTACGTCCTCCCGCAATGTGCGCAGGATGTCCCCACAGAGGTCTTTTCTATGTGCTTGCGAAGAATAAATGCACTGTCCTTGGAGATATAGGCTGCTATACCCTGGCTGCCGGAGCACCCCTTAACGCTATAGAAATGACTCTTTGCATGGGAGCATCGGTCTCTGCGACCCACGGTTATGTAAAGGCTCTGGGACAGGAGGCTTCAGAGCATACGGTGGCTGTCCTCGGAGATTCTACGTTTATGCATTCGGGTATGACGGGGCTTGCGGATATAGCATATAATGAGTCTGCATCTACGGTTATTATCCTGGATAATTCCATAACCGGCATGACGGGTCACCAGCAAAACCCCACCACAGGCCTTAATATAAAGGGAGAGCCCGCGGGAAAGGTAGACCTCGAGGCTTTGGTTAAGGCTATGGGCATAAAGCGCGTCGTAGTGGTAGATCCTTATAATCTCGAGGAATGCGATAAGGCGGTTAAGGAAGAGCTTAAGGCGGATGAGCCTTCAGTAATCATTTCCCGCCGTCCCTGTGCTTTGTTAAAGACGGTTAAACATAATCCTCCGATTTATGTAAACCCCGATAAATGCAAGAGCTGCAAGGCTTGCATGAAGATAGGATGTCCCGCTATTTCCATGAAGGATAAGGCGGTCATAGATCCTACCCAGTGCGTAGGCTGCGGCGTATGTACCCAGCTTTGCAAATTTGATGCTATGGAAGGGGGCAAATAAGATGGAAACAAAGAATATAATGATAGTAGGTGTGGGGGGACAGGGCTCTCTTCTGGCAAGTAAGCTCCTTGGCTCCATCCTTCTTTCAAAGGGATATGATGTAAAGGTATCAGAAGTCCACGGCATGAGCCAAAGAGGCGGCTCCGTGGTTACTTACGTTCGTTTCGGTGACAAGGTATATTCCCCGGTTATCGACAAGGGCGAGGCTGACTATATCGTATCCTTTGAGCTCCTAGAGGCGGCAAGATACCTGCCCTTCCTTAAGAAAGGAGGAAGGATAGTTACAAACACCCAGCAGATGGATCCTATGCCCGTAATTACCGGGGTAGCGGAATATCCAGCAAATCTTGTGGACAAGATGGAAAAGGCAGGGGCTAATGTAGATGCTCTCGATTGCCTGTCACTTGCAGAGGAAGCGGGTACATCAAAGGCGGTAAATCTCGTGCTTATGGGGCGGCTTTCACATTATTTTGATTTTCCGCAAACTGAATGGGAGGAGGCTATTAAAGCTTCTGTTCCCGCAAAATTCCTCGATGCAAATCTTAAAGCGTTTAAGCTTGGTAAGGAGAATTAAGAAATGGCAAAGAAAATTTATTTCCAAAAGGACATGGAGTGCGCATCATTGGAAGATATGCGAAAGCTCCAGAGCGAAAAGCTCATAAAGCAGGTACAGCATGTCTGGGATAATGTGCCTTATTATAAGGCAAAGATGACAGAGGATGGAGTATGTCCCGAGGATATTAAGTCTATAGACGATCTCTACAAGCTTCCGTTTTTATCAAAGGCTGATTTAAGAGATGCCTATCCTTATGGGCTTTTGGGAGTTCCCAAAAAAGAGTGCGTGCGTATTCATTCTACGTCGGGAACGACGGGAAAGCGGGTCATCGGCTTTTATACACAGCATGACCTGGATCTTTGGGCTGATTGCTGCGCCCGTGCTCTGGTAGCGGCGGGAGCTACCTCTGAGGATGTAGTACAGGTATCATACGGATACGGTCTTTTTACGGGGGGAATGGGGCTTCATGACGGAAGCCACAAGCTTGGCTCTATGACCATTCCCATGAGCTCCGGAAGCACGGACAGGCAGATTATGTTTATAAGGGATCTTGAGGCGACTGTACTTTGCTGTACGCCTTCGTATGCCGCATATTTGGGTGAAACCATGGCTGAGATGGGTATGAGCCCCGATGATATCCCTCTTAAGGCGGGTATATTCGGCGCCGAAGCCTGGTCAGAGGAGATGCGTCGGGATATCGAAAAGACCCTTGGAATAAAGGCGTATGATATCTACGGCTTGACCGAGCTGTCAGGTCCGGGCGTATCCTTTGAATGCGAAGAGCAGACCGGCATGCATATTAATGAGGATCATTTTATTGCGGAGATCATCGATCCCGATACAGGCGAAGTCCTTCCCGAAGGAGCGGAAGGAGAGCTGGTATTTACCTCGCTTGACAAGGAGGCTTTCCCCCTGCTTCGTTACAGGACCCGCGATATCTGTCGCCTTAGCCGCAAGAAGTGCTCCTGCGGAAGGACGCTTGTAAAGATGGATAAGCCCAAGGGACGCACCGACGATATGCTTATCGTAAAGGGTGTAAATGTATTCCCCTCACAGATTGAGACCGTGCTTATTAACCATGGTTATGCGGCAAATTATGTAATCATAGTAGACAGGAAGTTTAATACGGACTCTCTTGAAGTGCAGGTAGAGATGACCCCTGAGATGTTTACGGACTCCGTGCCCGAGATAGAGTCAAGGCAGCGTGAGCTTGTAGACGGCTTAAAGGCCATGCTCGGCATTAAGGCGAAGGTTACGCTGGTTGCGCCCAAGACCATTGAGCGAAGCGAAGGCAAGGCAAAGCGAGTAATCGATAAGCGAAATATTTAATGAATGAATGCAAAAGGAGGAAATATAATGAGCGTTAAACAAATATCCGTATTCCTTGAAAATAAACCCGGAACCCTGCAGGAGCTTACCGATTCTCTTGCGGGAAGCAAGGTCAATATTCGCGCCCTTTCCCTTGCAGAGACAAAGGATTTCGGCATAGCCCGCATTATTGCAAGCAATGCTTTTGAGGCTTCTAATGTATTAAAAACTGCAGGCTTTGTAAGCTCGCTTACGCCGGTGCTTGCGGTTATTATACCGGATGAGGTGGGTGCTCTTGCAAAGATCCTAAAGCATTTTAACGACGGCAATATAAATATCGAGTATATGTATGCCTTCCTTCCTGCGAAGGACAGGAGAGATGCCTGCATGATATTCAGGGTAAATGATGTCAAGGAAGCTGAGGCTTATCTGACAGGCAAGGGATTAAAGCTGGTTGATCAGGATGACCTGGCGAGGATTTCCGGAGATTGATATGAATAATATTAAAATTAAAGATTTATTTAATTTATCAGAAACAATAGCTGCGGGTCTTTTCGAGCGCTATGATTATCCGTGGGAAGTGCTTTCCCATATATCCGATTATATATTGGGTCTGGGAGAAGGGCTGGATGAGGATAAATATTACCGGAGGGGCAGGGATATCTGGATAGCCCGCTCGGCGACAGTCGCAGGAAGCGCTTCTTTGGCAGGTCCTCTTATCATAGACGAAAATGCCGAAATCAGGCATTGCGCCTTTATCCGGGGGAGCGCCATAGTCGGCAAGAATTCCGTCGTGGGCAACTCCACGGAGCTAAAGAATTCTATTCTCTTTAATAATGTAGAGGCGCCCCATTATAATTATGTGGGCGACTCGGTTCTGGGATTCCACGCCCATATGGGAGCGGGCTCTATTACATCTAATATAAAGGCCGACAGGCAAAACATTCTTATAAAAGATGGGGATGAAAGCATCGAAACCGGCCTTCGCAAGATAGGCGCCATCCTCGGAGACTATGTAGAGGTGGGCTGCAATGCGGTCCTTAATCCCGGCAGCGTTATAGGAGCTCATACGAATATTTATCCTACGGCGATGATTCGTGGAGTGATCCCCGCAAATTCCATTGTAAAAAATACCGGTGAGATCATTGAGAAAAAATAAAATATGCATTACAAAAGCCCCGGTGCCTTTTATGGCTCGGGGCTTTTTGATATTTGCAAATGAAACGCTTTAATAAGCGATTTTTATTTAAATTTAAATGCGGCAAATCCCGCATATACAGCAGAATCTCCCAGCTCTTCCTCAATGCGAAGGAGTTGGTTATACTTTGCTACGCGCTCGGAGCGTGAGGGAGCGCCGGTCTTTATCTGGCCTGCGTTAAGGGCTACAGCGAGGTCTGCTATAGTCACATCCTCGGTCTCACCGGAGCGGTGAGAGATAACAGCGGTATAGCCTGCCGCATGAGCCATGGCTACTGCGTTAAGAGTTTCAGATACAGAGCCTATCTGGTTGAGCTTAATGAGGATAGAATTCCCTGCGCCAAGCTCTATGCCCTTTGAAAGGCGCTCGGTATTTGTAACGAAGAGGTCGTCTCCTACGAGCTGCACCTTGCCGCCAAGCTTTTCTGTCATCTTCTTCCAGCCGTCCCAGTCCTCCTCATCGAGACCGTCCTCGATGGAGTAGATGGGATACTTGCCGATAAGAGAATCCCAGTGAGCTATAAGCTCATCAGAGGTAAAGGCCTTGCCGGACTTTGGCTGATGATAGAAGCCCTTGCCCTTGTCGGATTTCCATTCGGATGAAGCAGCATCCATGGCAAGAACAAAATCCTTGCCGGGCTTGTAGCCTGCCATCTCGATAGCCTTAAGGATATGCTCCAAAGTATCCTCGTCGCTTTCAAGGTTCGGAGCAAAGCCTCCCTCGTCACCGACAGCGGTGGTGTTTCCTTCGTTCTTTAATACCTTCTGGAGGGCATGGAAAACCTCGGTGCACCAGCGAAGACCCTCTCTAAAGGAAGGAGCGCCTGCGGGCATTATCATAAACTCCTGGGTATCAACGGAGTTTGTGGCGTGAGCTCCGCCGTTTAATATATTCATCATAGGTACGGGAAGAGTCCTTGCATTTACTCCGCCGAGGAAACGGTAGAGAGGTATATCAAGCGATTTTGCAGCTGCCTGGGCTGATGCTATGGATACTGCAAGGATAGCGTTTGCGCCGAGGGTTTTCTTTTCCTTGGTGCCGTCAGCCTTAAGCATAGCGCCGTCCACAGCATAGACATCGCTTGCGGGAACGCCCAATACAGCGTCCTGGATTGCGGTATTTACATTGTTTACCGCCTTTGATACGCCCTTGCCTCCGAAGCGGTCCTTGTCGCCGTCACGAAGCTCTAAAGCCTCGAACTCGCCGGTGGAAGCGCCGGAGGGGGATGCTCCACGGCCCATCGTGCCGTCGGCTAACGTCACTTCAGCTTCAACCGTGGGATTTCCGCGAGAGTCGATGATTTCCCGTCCTACTACCTTTTCGATTTCCAGATAATCTGTCATTTTTGCACCTCGATTCTGTAAAGTTTTTGGGGATATAAATCAGTCTGAAAATCCCCGACTTATCTATTATATCCCAAACCTTTAATCTTGTAAATATTCCTTTATGGCATCGAGTTTTTCGTAGGCGGCATCCCGTCCTTCGAGATATACCCGCACCTTTTCATAGGGATCGTGGCAGATTGAGGGAATGTTTAAAGCCTCTTTTGGGCGGATTACAAGGGCGTTTCCGTTATTTTCTTCATCGAGCACATATTGAACCTCCCTGTTATACATTTTGTATCTACGCAAAAGAGCGTCGCACAGGGCGGGGTATTTTTTTAGAACGGTTTTAATCATGGCAGACTTCGACGCAGAAAACGGCTCCTTTTCATAGCCAAGGGGCTGGGTTAAGACCACTATATTTTTTTCGTATCCCTTATGTTTAAAATATTTAAGAGGGATTGAGTCGCTGATCCCGCCGTCAAGAAGCTTTCTGCCTCCTGCCTTTACGATGTTTGAAACCATGGGCATGGAGGCGCTTGCCCTCATCCATTTTATGTCTTTTTCAGCGCCGTCGGAGCATTTGTGATATACGGGGTGTCCCGTTTCACAATCCGTAGCTACTACGTAAAATTCCATGGGATTGTTGCTGAAGGTTTCCGCATCCCAGATGTCAAGCTCGTTGGGGATAGTATCATAGCAGAATCTTGCTCCGTAGATATCTCCTGTTAATATAAGACTGCGTATGGAGCTGTAACGCCAGTCTTTGGCGTAGCGGACGTTATACCGGATTGCCCTGCCTATCTGGCGGGATTTTATATTGCAGCCGAAAGTAGCTCCGGCAGATACGCCGATAGCTCCGTCAGGATACAGATCATGCTCCATCATTACGTCAAGAACGCCTGCGGTAAACATTCCCCGCATGGCTCCGCCTTCCAGGATTAGTCCTTTTTTCATCTCAATCCCCTTTCGACAAAAATAAAATTATGATTAAAAATCTCCGATAAAAGTACAGATAAAAGCAGCTATAACTATGAAGACAGGGTAGTGACAATAGATGAATCCGTCGGATTTATGCTTTCCCTTTTTGTGTTTTTTGTCTGCAAATATAAGCATAAGCCTGTACACAATATAGCCGATCAGTCCGCCTAATGTGTTTGTGATAAGGTCGTCTATATCCGTTGCCCGAAGCAGGGTGAACATCTGGCTTAATTCAATAAGGGCTGATACTCCGAAGCCAAAGATCACATCAACAAGTATATTTTCGTAGTGCCTTGAAACGCAGGCTGCAAGGAAGCCTATCGGCGCAAACATGGCTATATTAAGAAATATCTCGTTATTTAAACCATAGGCTAAAATTTTAAAATTAAATTTAGGATTAAAAATCGAGATTCCTTTTGCATGCATAGAACGCCATTCGGAAAGCAAGGGAGTTCCCACTATGACATTAAAGATATACCACATATAAACATACAAAAGGAGACCGGCAAGGACAGTGCGAAGCTTCGGGATAGAAGGATGCTTTATAATCGCAACGGTCAAAAGCACTCCCAGCACAATAAGCCCCAGCCAGAAAGAGGATTTTTCAAGTATATTAAAAAATTCATGTATCATTTATATAATCCTTTAAGGGTTTAATAAACAAAAACCGCCAATTCGGCGGTTTTTACGTTTGGATTTCTAAAACAGGGGAAGAGGGATTCGAACCCCCATGAACGGTTTTGGAGACCGCTATACTGCCATTGTATGATTCCCCTAGAAGCAGCTTGCATTAAAGCTGCCCGAGTATTATACTTATCGGATATGATAATGTCAAGGGAAAATTTATCCGGGATTGTTTTGGACATAAGGGATTAAATGTGATAAAATCCTCAAAGTTTGTAAATAATGGAGGTAAAGTTGTGGGCGTACGCAGAATTTATGTAGAAAAGAAAGAAGGCTTCGGAAGCGAGGCGGGAAGGCTGCTTTCGGATATAGGAGACTTCCTTGGGATTTCCGGAGTATCTTCGGTTCGTGTACTTACAAGATATGATGTGGAAGGGGTTTCGGATACGACATGGCAAAAGGCCGTGGGAACCATTTTTTCCGAACCTCCCGTTGATATGGTTTATGAAGAGAAATTTGAATCCGGGGATGCCCGGGTTTTCGGCGTGGAAGCATTGCCGGGACAGTTTGATCAGAGGGCGGATTCCGCATGTCAGTGTGTAAGCCTTATTGATGCAGCTTCAAAGCCCGTCATTATGTGTGCTACTATATATTGCATTTACGGAAATATTTCGGATGGGGATTTTGAACGTATAAAGAGCCTGTGCATAAATCCCGTAGATTCCGGAGAAAGCTCCATGGATAAGCCCGATACACTTATAAGGATGTATGATGAGCCTGACGACGTAGAGATTCTTACGGGATTTTGCGATATGTCCGACGGAGATTTTAAGAAGCTGTATGATTCCCTTGGTCTTGCCATGACATATAAGGATTTTGAGTTTATAAGGGCTCATTTTAAAGATGATTTAAGGAAAGACCCCACCATTACGGAAATCCGTGTCCTAGATACATACTGGTCCGATCATTGCAGGCATACTACCTTTGCGACAGAGCTTAAAAACGTAGAGTTTGGAAGCGGCAAATTCCATGATATGCTTTTTAATTCATTCCAGAATTATGTAAACATACATAAAGAGCTTTTCGCTGACAGGAAAGATAAGCCTCTAAGCCTTATGGATCTTGGTACTATCGGCGCCAAAAAGCTTAAATCCATAGGAAAGCTTGACGATCTCGAGCCTTCAGATGAGGTAAATGCCTGCAGCATCGTTGTTCCGGTAACCATAGACGGCAAAGAAGAGGAGTGGCTGGTTTCTTTTAAGAATGAGACTCACAATCATCCCACGGAGATAGAGCCCTTCGGCGGGGCTGCGACCTGCCTTGGGGGATGCATCAGAGATCCCCTTTCGGGAAGATCATATGTATGCCAGGCAATGAGGATTACAGGTGCGGCGGATCCCACAAAGCCTATGGATGAGACCCTTTCGGGTAAGCTCCCCCAAAAGAAGATAGTCCAGGATGCGGCGGCAGGATACAGTTCATACGGCAACCAGATAGGTCTTGCCACAGGTTATGTAAAGGAAATCTATCATCCGAACTATGTTGCAAAGCGCATGGAGGTCGGAGCCGTAGTAGGCGCTGCCAGGCGAAGCGACGTTGTCCGGGAGCATGCGGCTCCGGGAGATGTGGTAATCCTTCTTGGCGGGCGCACGGGCAGAGACGGCATAGGAGGAGCTACGGGAGCTTCCAAGGTTCATGATGCCGGTTCTCTTTCTTCCTGCGGCGCCGAGGTGCAAAAGGGTAATCCCCCCACGGAAAGGAAGATCCAGCGGATGTTCCGCCGCCCGGAGGTTACACGGCTTATTAAGATATGCAATGATTTCGGTGCAGGCGGAGTATCTGTTGCCATAGGTGAGCTTGCTGACGGACTTGATATCAATCTTGATCTCGTTCCCCGTAAATACGCAGGTCTTGACGGCACGGAAATAGCAATATCCGAGTCCCAGGAGCGTATGGCTGTCGTAGTCGATGCTTCGGATGAGGAGAAATTCCTTGAATATGCTGCCGAGGAAAATCTTGAAGCGGTCCGGGTAGCGGTAGTTACGAAAGAACCTGTATTAAAGCTTTCATGGAGAGGAAAGACAATAGTAGAGCTTTCAAGGGCTTTCCTTGATACAAACGGAGCAAGCCAGGAGACTGACGTAAAGATAGAGCTTCCCGACGAATCAAAGGATTATTTCGCCCAAAAGCCGGTAGATGATGTAAGAAAAGCCTGGCTTAATTGCCTTTCGGATCTTAATGAATGCTCACAGAAGGGGCTGGTTGAGCGCTTTGACTCTTCCATAGGAGCGGGGTCTGTCCTTATGCCTTATGGCGGTAAATATCAGCGCACGGAAACCCAGGCTATGGTTTCAAAGCTTCCCGTTCTTAAGGGAAAGACTGATACCGTGACACTTATGAGCTACGGCTTCGATCCTTATTTGAGCTCCTGGAGCCCTTATCACGGCGCTGTTTATGCGGTAATAGATTCTGCGGCAAAAATAGTTGCAGCAGGCGGAGATTATTCGGGCATACGCCTTAGTTTTCAGGAGTATTTTAAGAGGATGACAGCAGATCCCACACGATGGGGACAGCCTGTAAGCGCTCTTTTGGGCGCACTTGACGCCCAGCTTGGAATGGGGCTTCCCGCAATCGGCGGCAAGGATTCCATGTCCGGTACATTTGATACGGCCAAGGGAGATGAGATAAACGTTCCTCCCACCCTTATATCCTTTGCTGTAGCAGTAGGTAACGGAAATGACATTATAAGCCCCGAGCTTAAAAATCCGGGGAATGAGCTTGTTCTTTTCGGTATTGAAACAGATGAAAATGAGATTCCTGTTTATCCCTCCGTTAAGGCGCAGTTTGATATCATCTGCGGTCTTATTAAGAGCGGAGTCATTAAATCAGCCTATGCCCTGGGCAAGGGTGGGTTGCTTCCTGCTGTGTCGAAGATGGCCTTTGGCAATGCTTTGGGAGTGAAATTAAATCCTGATATTAAAAAAGAAGCTCTCTTTGCTCCTTCTTATGGTCAGATTCTCTGTGAAGTTGAAAAGGATAAAATTTCCGCTCTTTCCGGAGATTTTATAAGAGTCGGCGAAGTTACGGCAGAAAGGATTTTTTCCTACGGCAATACGGTTATAGATATTGACGAGGCGCTTAAATCCTGGGAGGCTCCTTTGGATAAAATATTCCCCTCCCGTGCAAACGCAGGCAAAGAAGCCTTCGACAAGAACATTTACGAAGCGAAGGATATTCATGTTTGCAAAAACAAAGCCGCAAGACCAAAGGTGTTTATCCCTGTATTTCCCGGTACAAACTGCGAATATGATTCCGCAAGAGCCTTTGAAAAGGCGGGAGCAGAGCCTGTAGTCAGAGTGTTTAAGAATATGACGTCTTCCGATATAGATGAGTCTGTTAAAGAATACGAAAAGATTATAAAGGATTCACAGATAGTTATGTTCCCCGGCGGATTTTCTGCGGGAGACGAGCCGGAGGGTTCCGCAAAATTCTTTGCGTCCGTATTCAGGAATGAGAGACTTGCCGATGCGATAGAAGACCTTCTTGATAACAGGGACGGCCTAATGCTAGGGATTTGCAACGGCTTCCAGGCTCTTATAAAGCTGGGGCTCCTTCCCTACGGGCACATAACACCCCAGAAGGAAGATTCCCCTACTCTTACGTATAACACTGTGGGTCGCCATATATCCAAGATGGTATATACAAAGGTTGTGTCCAACAAGTCCCCCTGGCTTTCGGGAACCGTGAACGGCGATATTTATGTAAACCCCGCTTCTCACGGCGAGGGACGCTTTGTGGCTGCGGATGAATGGCTGAAGAAGCTCTTTGACGAAGGCATGGTCGCCACAAGATATGTGGATGCAGACACCGGGCTTCCCACAATGGATGAAGAATGGAATGTAAACGGCTCTTATATGGCTATAGAAGGCATAACGAGCGCAGACGGCAGGATATACGGCAAGATGGCTCACGCCGAGAGGATCGGGGATAACGTTGCCAAGAATATCTACGGAAACCAGGATATGAAGCTTTTTGAATCCGGTGTCAAATATTTTGCATAAATTTGACCTGAAACCTGTCTTATAGTAATATATCATTTGCTTAAAAAAGGAGAGTAGCTATGATAAATATTGCCGTAGACGCCATGGGTGGGGATGATGCTCCCGGCGTCGTTGTGCGAGGGGCTGTAAATGCGCTTGAATCCCGCAACGGCTTTTCCATTACCCTTGTAGGAAAAAAAGAGTTGATAGAAGAGGAATTGTCCGGGGAGACATACCTTAAGGAACGCCTTTCCATAGCGGAGGCTTCAGAGGTTATAGAGATGGCAGAGCCCCCGGTAGCCGCTATCCGGCACAAGAAAGATTCTTCCATTGTAGTAGGACTTAATCTCGTAAAGCATAATGAGGCGGATGCCTTTGTTTCGGCAGGGTCTACCGGAGCTGTGCTTGCGGGAGGCCAGCTTATAGTCGGCAAGGAAAAAGGCGTAAAGCGTGCGCCCCTTGCTCCGCTTATTCCTACGGAAAGAGGAGCGGCTCTTCTTATAGACTGCGGCGCAAACGTAGATGCAAGAGCAGATCATCTTTTGCAGTTTGCATATATGGGATCGATTTACATGCGGGATATATGCGGTGTAGAAAAACCCAGGGTAGCCATAGTAAATATCGGAGCCGAGGAAGAAAAGGGAAATGCCCTGGTTAAGGAAGCCTATCCCATGCTTAAAGAAGCAGGAGAAAAAGGTGATATTTATTTTGTGGGCAGTATCGAAGCAAGAGATATTCCCAAGGGCGAAGCCGATGTGGTTGTCTGCGAAGCTTTCGTTGGAAATGTTATATTAAAGCTTTACGAAGGCGTCAGCTCGACCTTGCTTGATGTGGTGAAGACGTCAATTATGTCTACTGCGAGATCAAAAATAGGCGGAGCGCTTATAAAGCCTGCATTAAAGGATGCCATGAAGCGCTTTGATGTTTCAAGCTACGGCGGAGCACCGCTTCTGGGGCTTAAAAATCTTGTAGTGAAAGGTCACGGCAGCTCTACGGAGGTCGAGATTAAAAATGCTATATTGCAATGCTTTTCATTTATCCAAAAGGATATAACTTCAAAAATAAGAGAAAGCATTTCGCCTGAAGGCGACAGGGAAGGAGATATAACAAATGGAATTTGATATGTTGAAAAACATTATTGCAGAGGTGTTGAGCGTAGATGCCAACGAGATTACCATGGAGACTACATTTAAGGAGGATCTCGGAGCGGATTCCCTTGATGTGACTTCTATCATCATGGAGCTTGAAGAATACCTGCATGTACAGATTGACGACGATGAGGCGGTAGAGATAAAGACCGTAGGCGATGCGGTTGAAAAGATAAAAAGCGCAAATGTTGCCAAAGGATGAAATGATGCAGGAAGATATTAACGGATTCCAGGAGCGGATAGGATATACTTTTAACGACTCTTCCCTTTTGGAATGTGCTTTGACTCACAGCTCTTATGCAAATGAGTCAAAAAGGAAAATTCCCGACAATGAAAGACTTGAGTTTTTGGGAGATGCGGTGCTGGAGCTTGTGACCAGCACCTATCTTTTTGATAAATACCCCCAAAAGCCCGAAGGAGAGCTTTCGGCTGCAAGGGCTGCTTTGGTCTGTGAGACTTCCCTTGACAAATGCGCAAGGAAGATAGGTCTCGAAGAATATATTTTGCTGGGAAAGGGCGAGGAAAATACAGGCGGCAGGAAGAGACCTTCCGTCGTTTCCGATGCCATGGAGGCGGTAATAGGCGCCATATATAAGGACAGGGGGATTGATGCGGCTTCGGGCTATATTCACAGCTTTATCCTTGATGAGGCGGATGTAGATAGCCTTATAACCGACACCAAATCAAAGCTTCAGGAATATACCCAAAGACACAAAAAAGGTCTTCCCGAATACAAGATAGAAGAATTCGGAGACAAAACAAATGAAATGACTTTTGAAGCGAGTGTCTATATAAACGGGAAAATGATTTCAAAAGCTTCGGGTAAATCAAAGAAGGCAGCCCAAAAAGAGGCTGCAAGGCTTGCCCTTTTAAAGCTTGAGGTTAAATAATGTATCTTAAACGAATAGAATTGCAGGGATTTAAATCCTTTGCATCAAAGACGAAATTTGAATTTCATAACGGAATAACCGGCATAGTAGGACCCAACGGCTCGGGAAAGAGCAACGTGGCGGACGCCGTGCGCTGGGTTTTCGGCGAGCAGAAAGCCCGTCAGCTTCGAGGCTCTTCCATGCAGGATGTTATATTTGCGGGGACCCAGACAAGGAATCCCTTAAGCTCTGCATATGTAGCCATAACCCTTGACAACTCGGATCACGCCCTTGATACCGACTATGAAGAGGTTACCATTTCCCGGCGTATTTACCGTTCCGGCGAGAGCGAATATATGATAAACGGTACTTCGGTGCGTCTAAAGGATGTGCAGGAGCTTTTTTATGATACGGGTATCGGCAAGGAAGGATATTCCATTATCGGTCAGGGGCAGATAGAAGCTATCATAAGCTCAAAGCCCCAGGATCGACGGGAGCTCTTTGACGAAGCAGCAGGTATCGTAAAATACAAGAGAAGAAAGAATACTGCCCAAAAGAAGCTTATAAGCGAAGAAGAGGATCTTATCCGGGTGCGGGACATTATTTCCGAATTGGAAAGGCAGGTGGAGCCTCTTCGTATTCAATCGGAAAAAGCGCACGAATATCTCAAATTAAAAGAAGATTTGAAAAATCTTGATTTGACCTGGTATATTAATTCCATGGATTCCCTGTCTGAAGAGACTGCAAAGCTTGAAGAAAACAGGAAGATAGTTCTTGAGGAAGGCAAGACCATAAAGGATGATATTGATAAGCTCAAGAAAGAATATGAACAGGAAGAAGAACGCAGGGAACAGTTAAATAAAGACATTGAACAGCTGCGACAGCTTGAAAACAAAAACAGGCTTGAAAGCTCCGAGCTTAATCATGGCATCGACCTTTTAAACGAGCAGATAAAGACGGCTTCCATGTCCGAAGAACGCATGAAGGAGCGTTCAGAAAAGCTTAATGAATCTATAAAGGAAAAGCAGGTTGCAAAGGAAACATACGAGGCGGAAGAGAAGGTGCGCCTTGAAGAGGCAAATGCCCTGCTTGCGGAAAAAGAGAAGTCGGATAAGGAGATATCAGAGCTTAATGCCGGGATTGCCCGGACGGAAGAGGCTATGGAGACCGGCAAGAAGCGCCTTATGGAAATAGTAGAGGAAAAGTCCAGGATTTATGCGGATTCCCAAAGGATAAAGTCCCGTAAGGAGCTTATAGAAAATGAAGAAATAAAGCTTGATTACAGCCTTGATCAGATAAAGAAGGATATAGACGAGCTTTCCACCCTTAAGGAAATTAAGACAAACGACGGGAAGGAAAAGGCAGACAATCTTATCGCCCTTAACAAAAAGAAAGAGGATATGCTCGATCGCTTAAACGATCTTGGAGACAGGCGTAATGAGCTGAACGATGAGGATGCCTCTGTAAATGAACAGCTTATCCGTGCTGCCTCCCGCCTTGAAACTTTAAGGAACATGGAGGAGCGTTATGAGGGATACAGCGGCTCCGTACAGCGTGTGATGGAGCGCAAAAAGGATAACTCCGGGATTTTGGGCGTCGTTGCGGATATTATAGATGTTCCAAAAAAATACGAGACCGCTATTGAGACTGCTCTCGGCGGCAATATAAGAAATGTCGTTACAAAGGATGACAAAACTGCCCGGGATCTTATCGAATATCTGAAAAAGGGAAAATACGGCAGGGTTACGTTTTTGCCTCTTACCAGCGTAAAGATGCGTAATGACGAAAAGGAAAAGACTGTGCTTTCTGAAAAGGGAGTGATAGACCTCGCCCCTTCTCTTGTAAAGGCTGATGCTAAATATCAAAACGTGATTTCATATCTGCTCGGACAGATTATCGTCGTTGATAATGTAGAAAATGCTCTTGCCCTTGCAAAAAAGAGCGACCACTCCCTGCGTATTGTTACCCTGCAGGGAGAGCTTTTGACTCCGGGAGGCTCTATTACCGGCGGTTCCTTTAGAAACAGCGCCAATCTCCTTGGCAGAAGGCGTGAGCACAAGGAGCTTGAAGGGCTGAAAAAGGATCTGGAAAAGAAGCGGGAAGGCATTAAGGAAGAGCTGTCTAAAATTCACGAAGAAAGATCCCAAATCCGTCACCAAAGAGACGATGTTTTGGATGAAATTAAAGCCGCAGAAATCGAAATAAACGAAATCCGGCTGGATATTAACAGGATTGACGAAGATATTCTTAATCAGGAAGAAGACCTTAAGTCAAATACCCAAAGAAGAGAAGAGCTTTTGCATGAAAAGACAGAGCTTGAGGGGGATTTTGACAAGGCAAACAAATCCGGCGATGATTATGAATCCGAAAGCCAGACTATAGCAAAGAATAACGCTATTTTTGCAAAAAAAATAAGCGATGACAGGGATAAGCTTAATGAGCTATCCGAAAAATCCGTGGAAATCGTGGGAAAAAGCGGTGCCATTGAGCAAAAGCTTGAATCCGTACGGGAAAATATCCGTCGTGTGAGCGGAGAAATCGATGAGCTTACGGATGAGCTAAACCGCATAAACGAAGAAAAAGGCGAAAACGAGAATGCGGTTTCCGAAAAGACGGCTCTTATTGCCGAAAACGAGGAGAGGGCAAAGAAGCTTTTGGAAGAAGCGGATGAGGCTGCAGCAAAGATTATCGAGTATACCAAAGCCAGAGAAGGCATGAATGAAGGCCACAGCACCTTCCTTGAAAAAAATGAGGAGCTGGTCAAGCGTTCGTCGGACATTGACAGGCAGATTGAGCGCTTTGAAGCAAGGGAAGCCTCCATCAAAGATAAGACGGCGGAAATAAACACTTATATGTGGGAAGAATACGAGCTTACATATCACGGCGCAAAGGAAGAGCTCACGGATAAGGAAAGCCCGGAAGCTGCTTCAGTGGCTTCTCTTGAGGAAAAGCGAAGAAGCCTTAAAAACGAGATTCGTATGCTCGGCAGCGTAAACGTAAACGCCATCGAAGATTACAAGGAAGTAAATGAAAGGTATACCTTCCTTGTAAACCAGCGGGAAGATATAGAAAAGGCAAAGAAGAATCTGACGGGCATTATAGAAGATTTGGATAAAGGTATGCGAAAGCAGTTTGACCGGGAATTTGCCAGGATTCGCCAGGAATACCAGAGAGTATTTTCCAAGCTCTTCGGCGGGGGAAAGGGGGATTTGCAGCTGGTGGAAGGAGAAGACCTTCTTGAAGCCGGTATTGAGATCACAGCCCAGCCTCCGGGAAAGAAATTGCAAAATATGATGCAATTATCGGGAGGGGAGAAGTCCCTTGCCGCAATCTGCCTGCTTTTTGCCATACAGAACCTGAAGCCTTCGCCCTTCTGCCTGCTGGATGAGATAGAGGCGGCGCTTGATGAGCCCAATGTAGACAGGTTTGCAAATTATCTGACGGGGCTTTCGAGAAACACCCAGTTTATCGTGATCACTCACCGCCGCGGCTCTATGAACTGTGCGGACAGGCTTTACGGAATTACCATGCAGGAAAAGGGTGTATCCGCCCAGGTATCCGTCAATATTGCGGAAAGCGAAATGGAGGAAAAGAGCGCATGAGCTTCTTCAGTAAATTAAAACAGGGATTAACAAAGACAAGAGATTCTATATCTGAAAGCATGACCGGACTTTTCTATGGACCCGGAGATATAGACGAAGACTTTTACGATGAGCTGGAAGAGACCCTTATTATGGCGGATATCGGAGTCCGGACTACGGATGAGCTTATTGAAAAGCTTAAAAGCAGTGTAAAATCCGGTCATATCAGGCAGCGTTCCGAATGCAGGGATCTTTTTATAGAAAAGCTTACGGAAATGATGGCATCCTCCGACGGGGATGATCCCTATGCTTTTGAAAACGAAAAATCTGTTATTTTCCTTGTGGGCGTAAACGGAGTGGGAAAGACTACCACCGCAGGAAAGCTCGCTTCAAACCTTAAGGATTCCGGAAAGAAGGTTATGCTTGCAGCTGCAGACACCTTTCGTGCCGCAGCTACCGAGCAGCTTAAGATATGGGCTGACAGGATAGAATGCCAGATAATAAGCGCAGGAGAGGGGGCGGATCCCTCATCTGTAGTCTTCGATGCTGCAAAGGCAGCCTCCGCCCGGGATATAGATGTACTTATTGTGGATACTGCAGGAAGAGTCCATAACAAAAAGAATTTGATGAACGAGCTTGGCAAGATGTCAAAGGTTCTTGACGGTCAGCTCCCCGACGCAGGGCGAGAGACCTTTATCGTGGTGGATGCTTCCACGGGTCAAAATGCCTTATCCCAGGCAAAGGAATTTTCCGAAACAGCAAATGCCACGGGCATTATCCTTACAAAAATGGACGGCACCGCAAAGGGAGGCATCGCCATAGCCATCCAGACGGAGCTTGGCATTCCCGTTAAATACATAGGTATCGGAGAGTCAGCCGAGGATCTCCAGAAATTTGATTCAAAAAGCTTTATAGAAGCTATATTTGCAGATGAGGCGGAGGAAACACCGGAGGATTAGGGCGGCTCGAAGTGTCCTATTAGTTGCATAGGTACATTACTCAAAAAAAGCAAAGCTTGTTTTTCGGCCGGTACTTAGGCGGCGTCTTTTGCCGCCTTATGTATCCGCTTCCAGAAAAACCAGAGCGTGAGCGTCTTTACGTTTTGAGTAATGTGCCGATGCAACATTTAAGACAGTCGCCGAGCCGCCCTAATCCCCTGTAACACCACACCCACGGAGGAAGAATAATGCGTATAGGACACGGTTATGATGTTCATAAATTGATAGAAGGGCGAAAGCTTATTATAGGCGGAGTGGATATCCCCTATGAAAAGGGCCTTTTGGGGCATTCTGATGCGGATGTTCTTACCCACGCCCTTATGGATGCCCTCCTTGGAGCCGCAGCTCTGGGAGATATCGGCCTTCATTTTCCCGATACGGATGCAGAATATAAGGGGGCGGATTCCATCGAACTTTTGAGGCGGGTTAGTGAGCTGCTTTCAGAAAAGGGCTATAAGCTTTGTAATGCGGACTGCACCATATTGGCGCAAGCGCCGAAGATGCGACCCCATATAGATGCGATGCGCAAAAACATTGCCCGTGCCATTGGCGTGGATATTGATATTATAAACGTAAAGGCGACTACCGAAGAAGGGCTTGGCTTTACGGGAGAAGGCTTAGGCATTGCGGCACATGCCGTTTGCCTGATTGAGAGCGTAGGATGAAGCAAAATATTGTACTTATAGGAATGCCCACCTCCGGAAAAAGTACGGTGGGCGTCATAGTTGCAAAGATACTTGGACTTGATTTTGTGGATGCGGATATCGTTATCCAGCATAATGAAGGCCTTAAGCTTAGTAAAATCATAGAGCAAAGAGGCGTTACGGGGTTCCTTGAATGTGAAGAAAAAGCCCTTTTGAGCCTGGATGCTTGCGGCGCAGTTATTGCCACGGGAGGAAGCGCTGTATATTCCCAAAAAGCCATGGAGAAGCTTTCAAAAAAAGCTGCCATTGTGTATCTTGAGGTGGAAAAAGAAGAGCTCTTCAGGCGCCTTAAGGACGTAAAGGAGCGGGGCGTTGTGTTATCTGACGGAGAAACTCTCGAAGATATGTATGCCTCCCGAAAAAAGCTCTACGAAAAATACGCCGATATCACTGTTTCTGAGAAGAACTTTACCATAGAAGATACAGTCTGGGCTGTAATAGAATGCCTAAAAAAATATGAATAAAAGGTGGCGGATATGGAATCTTCGATGACACAAGGACCTATAAGAAAGCAAATCGTAATGTTTACGATTCCCATTATGCTAAACATATTTTTGCAGCAGTTTTATTCCATGGCAGACAGTATTATCGTCGGAAATTACGTGGGAGAGCTTGCGCTTGCTTCCGTAGGAACCAATATTCCGGCGGTCGGCATTTTTACTGGCGTTGCCATCGGTATGACCACGGGCTGCTCTATTGTGGTATCCCAATATTTCGGTGCGAAAAAAAGGCAGGAAATTCGTCATGCCGTGGCATCCTCTTTTATCATAAACCTGCTCTTGGGGCTTGCCGTGACGGCTATTGCCGAGATTTTTGCGGGGCTCTTTTTTAAATATGTTCTTAATGCAAGCGGAGACCTTTTTGATTTTGCAGTGCTGTATTTCCGCATCTACTGCATTTCCCTGATTTTTCAGTTTGTTTATAACACAGTGACGAATCTTTTGCGTTCCGTCGGAGATTCGAAGGCGGGACTTTATTTTCTTTTGATTTCTGCCATCATAAATATTGCGCTTGATTTGGTATTTGTCATAGGATGCGGAATGGGCGTTGTGGGAGCTGCGATTGCCACGGTGATTGCGCAGGCTGCAGCGGCTGTTGTCAGCTTTATATATATGCAGAAAAAATACGAGCTGCTTCGTTTGGAGGCGATCGATTTTAAGTACGACAAAGAAATGGGTGCTCTTGCCATTAAGTTTGGCATCCCGGTCATCATCCAGCAGTGCTCTATCTTCTTGGGGCAGATAATTGTTCAAAGGCTGGTTAACAGCTTTGATATGACGGCAGGGTACGCTGCGGCAATCCGTATCGAAAATATTGTTCTTATTCCCGTCTTTGCTTTTAATGCCGGGATGAGCATGTTTACCGGGCAAAACGTGGGAGCCCGGGAGTATGAGAGGGTTTCATCAGCCGTAAAAAAAATCCTGGTTGTGGGGCTTTGTATCTGCCTTTCTCTAAGCGCAATCACATATCTTTTCTCCGAGCAGCTTATAGGATGGTTTGGCGTTAGCGGAGAAGCTTTGCAGGCAGGATACGGGTATTTGCATTTTTGCTCTATGATATTTTGGATTTTCTGCGCCTATATGGTTATAAACGGTGCGATCCAGGGTGCGGGAGATGTGAATTTTACTACGTTTAATTCATTTTCCGGACTCGTCATCCGCTGTGTGATAGCTTATTGCATGGCCTATCTTTGGGGATTTGGCGGCGCCGGTGTCTGGCTTTCTGTCCCCATCAGCTGGGGATATTCCCTGATTCTTGCAAGTCTTCGCTATATGAGCGGCAAATGGAAGGAAAAGGGAGTCTGAAATAAGGCAGTCTCGGTACCGGATTTAATTGCCCGATTCAAGAATATGATTACGACTAAATGGAATAATAATGTCTAAATGGACCTTGTCTTCCCGCTCGAAAAGAAGTAATATACATGCGGGTTAGAAAAGACTAACCACTATTTTTCAGCTGGGGATCATAGTGATGAATTCAATCATGGAATTGGGAGATAACATAAAGGTTCTGGCGCAGGACGAGAGCCACGCCATTCTTGAGGTCAAAGATGATACCGGAGATGGCCTCATGACGATATATATGCCCTTTAAGGGAATCTATATTAATATTTCTGATATGCACATGCAGCGATGCAAATCCGGCTTTTTTTTGGAGGAAAACGCAGATGTTATCTGCTTTGACCATTGTAAGGAAGGGCGGATCGAATTGGAGACTTCAAAAGGAGTTTACAGCGTCCTTCAAGAAAAGCAGCTTCGGATTGATGACCGCCGTCATCATAGCGGTCATGTTGTTATGCCGCTCAATCATTTTCACGGAATCAGCATTTATATTAACCTTGCATCACAGGGAATCTCTGCGGTCGCATCGGAGTTCTCCGTTGATATTCACTGCTTGAAGGACAAGTTCTGCAGGGGAGGCGAGCCTTATATTTTGGAAAACGATCCGGCTGTGGAAGAGATTATGGCATGTCTCTATCGTCCGCCTGCAGATTTCGGTCCGGACTACTACAGATTAAAAACACTTGAGCTGTTGATGTATTTGAGTGTGGTGGAGATACAGGAAAAAAATCGGATAGGCTGAGCGAGGGTACTGACGAGGAGAAAACCGTGAAAATCAGTACCCGAATAGGGTGAGCGAGGGTACTGACGAGGAGAAAACCATGAAAATCAGTACCCGTAAAGAGCGAGCGAGGGTACTGACGAGGAGAAAACCGTGAATATCAGTACCCGAATAGGGTGAGCGAGGGTACTGACGAGGAGAAAACCGTGAATATCAGTACCCGAATAGGTCGATTAAGGGTACTGATGAGAAAATAATCCCAAAATTCAGTACCCCGGATGGTTGAAGAAAGGGGATGTAAATAGGAACCTTCCGCCTGTCAGAAAAGAGTTGGGGAGGGCATGGAAGACAGCAATTGGTCTCCAGGCTGTGGATGGGTTGCATATTACGGATTATTTGATAGAAATAGCAAAAAGAAATATAGAGGGAGAAATTTCATTTGATGAAGTCGAAGAACTCATCTCTGAATACCTAGAAATAAATCTGCTCTTGGATGAGAAGCACGAGCTTCATAAACGAGAGATGCATATCAGTGGGAATTTTTTATTGGGTCACAGTGACCCAATAAATGAAATCGCAGAGACAGAGGCAAAGCTGAAGTCCCTGGAGGAACAGGCGAAACAGTCCGGGACGGCGCTTCACGAAATCGCTGCGAAGGGTGAGAAACTGAAGTCTGTCGGAGACAATATTTCCAATGTAGGAACGAAGCTTCTGCCGGTGACGGCGGGCGTGGTAGGTCTTAGAACCGTGGCTGTGAAGACAGCTGCTGATTTCGATGCTGCCATGAGCAAGGTTTATTTTGAACGGTTCTATGGAATGACGAATGCGAAGTTTAACAGGGAATACGAGACTGCCCATCTTGGACTTGAGGATGCTAGAGAGGAAGTTTTGCGACTGCCATTAAATCAGTATTTCCGCTTTGCATCAAAAACTGAAGAAAGTCCGTAAATACAGGAATTATGAGGATTCTAACATTATGATTAGAATACTATTCATCTGCCACGGCAACTGATTCCACGATTCTCTTAAAGTCAGTAATAGCAAGGCTTGTGGGGGATTTTAGATGGATTTGTAACCCACTTTTAACCCAGGCAGTTTTTGTGCAAATGTGACAAAGCAGCAAAATAACAGTGATTTTGGAGATGTGACAT
>CAJOQM010000053.1 GCA_905236845.1 uncultured Lachnospiraceae bacterium
CCCCAAAGGCTCCTTTATTCCGTTTATTCTGATACTTTCTATCTTCATTCCTGTACCTGACCATACCGCCGCACCGCAAATATGTATTTGGGGAGATATACGCCGCATCTATGGGTGCAATATATTGACGATTACATTGAACCGTGTGTATGATTTTCTTAGATAGCACATAAATCACCAGGAATCCGCCGACCGGATGGAGGCGGAAGGCGATCCTGAGACATGGATGTCGAATGATCGCCGGTTCCGCAGGATTGCGGTATTTATAAGTGCTATCTTAGAAAATCTACACTAAGGCTCAGTAATAGGAAATATGTTGCACCCATAGATGATGGAGCGTGAATCGTCAAAAATACATATTTGCGGCATCGCTCACCTCGACGCCTTCTTATCGTCATACATCATGGAATCGGCTTCTTCTATGGCTTCGTCCAAAGAGAATCGTTCATCGGCCTTCTTTATCACATATCCCAGGCTTATTCCCAAATGGAATTCGTAGTTTTTTGTATTAACGTAGCGGACCATTTCTTTTACGGCTTTAACATATTCATCCGCCTCATCGGGTGTATAGCCCTCGGCCATGACTACGAATTCGTCCCCGCCGTAACGCATGAGGAGCTCGCCTTTTTTATGTACGGCGCGCAGGATATTGGCGGCTTCTTTGATGTATTCATCCCCCGCCTCGTGTCCATAGGTATCATTAACCTTTTTAAGACCGTCAAGATCTGCAAAAAGCAGGAAAATATCCTTTCCCTCATCCCGGGCATCCTTAATCATTCGCTTTGCATATCGCTCAAATCCGGAGCGGTTCATAACTCCGGTAAGCTTGTCATATATCCACAGTTCATCCAGGATATCTATCATATTTGCCAGACGAGATTTCGCCCAGAGATTTTCCATGGCAGAACTTATAGTCTGGATAAAGAGACTGTAAAAATTGCTGTCATAGGCAACTTCGGAATTGCAAACCATACAGTAGCCGAATTTATGCTTTTGATAATGAAGGGGCATTATGACATAATATTTTCCCTCTATATCCGCCCTCATTTCATCTGATACTAATTTCCGAGCCGGAAATGAGGCGTAATTTCGCCTTTCTCCTTTTACCAGAGCCACAGACACATCCGCTTTACTTGAATAAACCGTCTCCTCCTCTCTTTCCATAAGATCGGAAAGAGCCATGCTCCGCGACTGTTCCGGTATGGTGGTGCACATAAAGAACGCATCCGCATCAAAGACTTTCGCAGACTTTGCCACCATATCATAGAATGCATTCCAGCTCCTTACTCCGGCAAAATCTCTCTGGACATTTTTAATAACATCCAGATAATTTGTCCTGTATAGAGAATCGTAGAAATATTTATCCCGAAGCCCGGCATCCCGTACGATATCCGATACGTCGTACGTTACACATCCGCAGCTTCCGCGGAAGAGAGCATGATTACCTATCCGCTCGTTTTCCTTTATTTCTCCCGTTTCTATAAGCTCTGCAACAAGCTCCAAAGCATGAAGTCCGATCTCGTAATTCGGGAGTTTGACTGTAGTAAGAGGAGGCTCTGATATCCGGGATATCAGGGTATCATCATAACCCGTGATAATAATATCCTCCGGATACCTGATGCCGTGCCTTTTCATTTCTTCCATAGCTCCCATGGCCATCCAGTCCGAGGCGGAAACTATGGCATCGGGCAGGGGCAGTTCATCGCGCATCTCGTACCACCTGCGAAAAGCCTCCCTGCCTCCCTGGGGGCTGAAATATCCTGTGATGATTCTTTTCTCATCCACGGGAAGTCCCGCCTTATTCATGACACTCCTAAAGGCCGCTTCACGATCCTTGGCATCTGCGCTTTCGGGGGCTCCCGCTATGAAATTAATGGTCTTTGCCCCGTGCAGATTAACCAGGTGCTCCACGATCTCAAATATACCTGTGGCATTGTCCATGCCGGAAAGCGCCATACCATCGTGAGGATCCTTTATGGTAACGGCGGGAACACCGGATTCCACAATCTCAGACACCAGGTCATTTACCAGAGACTCACTCTCAATAGTATCCCCGTGGAAAATAATCCCGTCATAATCCTCAGCACGAAACAGGGGAAGGGTCTCCGGTATCTCTTCTATCCTTTCCCAGGAGCTGTCACAGGTAAATATATAGACCTCGTAACCGTGATCTTTCGCCCCTTTGAGGACTCCGTTAACAGTCATGGTCTGGCCTTCATACCGAAGACCGCTTATAATCATGGCAATCTTATTGTTTTTCACTGTTACTCCATTTTATTAAATCATAGTTATATATTTAATTTCAGTGGTTTCCCACATCATTCTTCATTATATCCGATATTTGTGAAATTACAATGTCGGATTTTTCATATCCAGAAGCGTCTCCTATACCCACAGCCGTCATCCCTGCTGCCTTGGCCGCATCTATTCCGGAATATGCATCCTCTATAACTATGCAATTTTTCGGCTCCTCGCCGATAAATTCCGCCGCCTTCAGGAAGACCTCCGGGTCGGGCTTCGACCGGGTAATATTGGTTCCGTCGGATATGGCGTCAAACATATCAATAAGATTAACCCTCTCCAAAATGTATTTGGTATTCTTGCTGGATGAACCTATGGCAAGCTTGTGCCCCCGGCGTTTGAGCTCTTCTAATGTTTCCCTAACATCAGCCGTCACATCCTCCGGCGTCATCTGAGAAAGGAGGTTCCTGTAGGTCTCATTTTTCTCCGTTGCAAAAGCCTGCTTTTCCTCATCGGTATAGTCTCGATCTGCCCGCTCCAGGATAATTTCGAGACTCTCCATGCGGCTAACCCCCCTAAGGCGGTTATTTATTTTTTCATCAAAATAAATCCCCAGCCTGTCGGCAAGCTTCTTCCACGCCTCATAATGATATTTATCCGTAAAAACCAGGACTCCGTCCAAATCAAAAATAAAAGCCTTCATGTCTGCTCCAAATTAAATCCTGTTATTAAAATTAAATCCCGCTCTTTAAATTAAATTCTGTCTTAATATTCTGTCACAATCTCGTATCCGCAAGTCCGCAGAAGGGGTCTATAGGAGACTTCCCCTTAAGCTCACTTCTTCCCATAATCTTTTCTATCACCGCATCCATAACATATTCCGAATTGCAATATCCGTTAATAAAGGTCTTTATCATAGGCGCATCAAAGAGATGATAGGGATTACCCAGGCTTACAAACATAACCGGAAGCTCATGAACCATCCAGGGCATGTTGTTTCCCAGACCAAACATAGTATGCCAATTCATCCGGGCCGTAGTCTTGTTTGATGCGGTCTCCACATTCCCCACATAGAGGACAAGGTCGTAGCGGTTCTTTAGTTTCTCTACCGTATCATCCATGACTTCAAAGCCTTCCTTTTCGTATACGGTAACTTCAAAACCCTCTGCCCTAAGCTTTCCGGAAAAATATTCCGTAACCCGCTCGTTCGAATCAAATTCTCCCATGATTTCCAGCAATACCCGACGGGTCTTATCCGGCGATATCGGCAAAAGATTCTGTGTATCTTTTACCAATGTAACTCCCATATCGGCACATTCCTTTGCCCAGGCATCGTGCTCCGGATTCCGCAGCACCTTAAGAGCATCGGGTCCGGGCACAAGAACCCTGCCGCTTTCAAAAAGCCCCATAGCCGTCTTCATGGCAAGTATCCTCTTAACCGCTTCTTCCAGACGTTCTGCGGAAAGGACTCCATTATTATATCCTTCTTTAATATATTGAATATCTTCTTCCATATTCCTGTTAAAGAGGATAATATCGCATCCCGCCTCAACTGCCGCTGGGATTGCAGTCTTTCTGTCCATGGCTGCGCAAAATCCCACCATAGGCGTCGCATCTGTCGTTATAAGTCCGTTAAAGCCAAGCTCGCCTCGAAGGAGATTCGTAAGGAGATTTTTTGACAAGGTAGCGGGCAATATGCGTTCTACCGGCTTCCCGTCGTATTTTTCCTCAAAGGAAGGAAGGGCAATGTGCGCTGTCATTACAGATAAAGTCCCGGCTTCTATCATTTCACGGTAAATCCTGCCGTATGTCTCCATCCATTCGTCGCAGGAGAGACTATTTACCGAGGTTACGAGATGTTGGTCTCGCTCATCTACTCCGTCTCCGGGGAAATGTTTTACCGCACAGGCCACCCCTTCTTCCATGCAGCCCTTCATATAGCCCTTTCCCATATTTATAATCCTGTCAATGTCGTTCCCGAAGGTGCGGACATTGGTTATGGGATTGCGGAAATTCATATCGATATCGACTACCGGGGCAAAGGACCAGTTTACACCCACGGCAGCACCCTCGCGGCCGCTGACTTTTCCCAGTTGATATGCCTTATTAATATCTCCCGTAGCTGCAACCAGCATCTGCCGGCCGAAATACGTCCCCTCAATGGCAGAACCGTTCCCACCATATTCCAGATTTGACGCCGTAAGAAGAGGTACCTTCGCATATCGCTGCGCAATCTCCTGCGCCGCTCTTATTTCCTCACCGGGGCCCTCCCGGTAAAGGAGACCTCCGATATGATATTTCCCGGAAAGCTCCTTAAGGTCTTTTTCTTCCTTTGTGAAAACAACAGGGCAAAAAATCTGCCCCAGCCTTTCATCAAGACTCATGCCGGCATAAATATCCTCTATCTGCTTAATTTGCTCGTCATTTAAATTAAAGGGTTTTGCTTTGTAATCAATCATTCCTTATACTCCGCCTTCAAGCCGTCGTCTGTTTGTATGGTAAATGCAGGAATCTTTCCACCGGTTATCTTGGCTATAACCTGGGCTCTTCCATACCACGGGTTTGTGACCCGGTCAACATAATTATTCATGGGTTTCGGGTCGCCGGAACCTATGCGGATATCTGCGCTCTTATCCGCTTTGAGGGTAAGAAGCGGATTGGCATGGGATACTAACCTGCCCTCTTTATCGACTATCTCCATTTCAAAAAACGCCAATTCGTCGCCGTATCCCGGCTCTTTTTTTATCTCTATCCTGTGAGGTTCGCCACAGGATTCGAGTGTAAATTTTGATATAATTTTTCCGCTATCGTATGTAACAGCTGTAATTTCCCCCGGTTCATATTCCGTTTCAAAAAGGCACCGGTATCCCGTCCTTTCTCCCGAAGGCTTCTTTCCTTTGGAAACTCCGTTTATAATTAATTCAACCTCATCTCCGGGAGCATATACCTCCACTATCACGGGCTTTCCTTCGTATCCCGGAAAACTCCAGGAGCTTATTGAGTCGCTTAAAACCCAGGGAGTCTTTATCAGATTTTCCCTGTAATGCGAAGGATTCTGCACTGCTATATAAGGCTCCTTTCGAAGCCCGAAGACTATCTCCTTAAAATAAGACTGGGGTCTCCGGAACCCGGTGATATCCAAGTCTCCCGTGTATGCAAGCTGGGCGGGATATTGCGCTCCAAAACCACCCTCGCCGAATTTATATGCAGGAATACCCACTCCCGCTTCACCGATATAATCCCAGCCGGTCCAGGTAAAATCCCCTATGACATGGGGAAGCCTCTTTACAAGCTCCCAATTCCGGGCAATCTCGGGAGGATAGGTCTCGCTTCCTGCTATCACCCTGTTTGGATAATTCTTTCCGTCCGGCTCGTAACGCGCCGCCATATAGTTATATCCCGCCACATCAAGAGATGCGCAGGCTCTCTCAAGGCGCCGGCTAATGGCATCATGCACCACTATTTCATCCATATGACTGTCCATAAGAGTCATAAAATCATTGACATTGCCGCCCTGCTTTTCATCATCCGAAAGGCCTTCCGCTACATCGCCCACAATCCTATCCACATCATCTCCCGCAGCAAACACTCCGTTTATCCCTGCAGTAACAAGGCGAGAGGAGTCGAGCTCCTTTGCCTTTTGGGCGATTTCAGCAGCCCTTAGGGATCCTTCGGGAGAACCGATTTCGGGGATTTCATTTCCTATGGAATACATGATTACCGAAGGATGATTCCTGTCGTTTCTTATCATGGCAGTAAGGACATCCTCCCACCATTCATCAAAGAACAGCCCAAAATCATAAAAACTCTTGGGTCTGTCCCACATATCCGAAAGCTCATCCATGACGAGCAACCCCGCCTCATCACAAGCCTTTAAAAGGGCACAGGATGCAGGCTGATGGCTCATACGAATCGCATTAAATCCCGCTTCCTTTAATTTACGCACCCTTCGAAGCGAAGCTTCATAGTATTCCTCAGCTCCCAAAATACCGTTATCATGGTGAATGCAGGCGCCCCGCAAAAGTGTTTCCCTGCCGTTTATTAAAAGTCCTCTTCTTGCATCGGCGCTGACAGTGCGGATACCGAAGGTAACATCCGCTTTATCGACTTCATCCGATACGCCATCTCCGCACTTTATCGTAACCCGGGCGCAATAAAGATTTGGATTTTCCGTATCCCAAAGCCCGGGGTTATCTATATTAAGCTTTATGGAATGAATAATTGTTGAATTGCCTTTCATAAATAAAGGCGTCGTATCGATAGCCGCTTTCCTTCCGGCGGAATCCGTTACAACAACATCAACCTTTCCATCAAAAGGCTTTATCGAGCAATTATTAATTTCAGCTTTAACTTCTAAACAGGCATAATTATTATCTATATCCGCAGTCTTTACCCATACGCCCAAAGGCTCTATATGGGTTTCCGGAAGGACATAAAGCGTTACATCCCTGTAAATTCCCGAGCCCGAATACCAGCGGCTGTTGGTCATATTCCCCGTCCGTACCAGGACTCGAAGCTCATTTGGCCTGTCAAAATAAAGATAATCCGTAAGCTCCGCAAGAAAATAAGTATATCCAAAGGGATTTTTCGCCACTATCTGACCGTTTAGATAAACCATGGCGTTCATATAGACTCCGTCGAATTTGACGCATACCCGCTTATTCTGCCAGGCGGCGTCGGCTTCGAATGTCTTTACATAAGCATAGCACCCGCCGTCTCGAAAGCCTGTATTGTTACCGTTAGGGCTGTCTGCATGCGGCGCCTTTAAAAGCATGGCATCATGGGGCAGCTCCACATCTATAGCCTCCGCAGGCACATCCCACACCAGGGCAAAGCTATCCTTATCGTCCCAAAATTTCCAATTTTTATTCCAGTTAATTTCTCTCATAAAGTCCCCTCAAGCCAGGTTACAAAAAGCTTCATCCACTGGGATACCGCAGCATAATCCGGTTCTTTAAAGCCGGGGATAGGCGGTATGGTCTTTAAATCGCAGGCGCCGAATCCATGACCTCCGTAAGGGAATATATGAAGTTCCTGGGGGACATTCTTTTTGCGAAGCGCCTTTGAAAACTCTATCATAAGGAAAGAGTCAATTACCTCGTCATCCAGGGCATTGCAAAGAAAATACGGGGGATCGCCGGCCTTAATATAGTCCTTGGTCTCATATTTGGCGGCAAATTCCCTGTTGCGGACAGGGTCGTTATATCCCTCTTTGGAATCCATGACCGCCTGTATCTTGTCCCCTGCAAAGGTAACCGCAGGGTATACCAGACCCACGGCATTTGGCATACCGTCTTCTTCATCCACATTATCAGGCTTGTAATCCGGCACAAAGTCGGTCACAGGTCTATTCCTCATAACTGTCGCTTCCACGGAGCAAAGATTTCCGCCTGCGGAAAATCCCACGGTAGTAATCTTTGCAGGATTAATGCCGTATTTATCCGCATTGCGGCGCAGGAATCTAATCGCCCTTTGAAGGTCAAGAAACATATAAGGCGCCCTGTAAGGATAAGAACGGTACCACAGCACAAAGCAGGATATTCCCGCATCGTTAAGGAATTTGGCTATATGCGAGCCCTCCGCCGCAATACTCTTTGTAAGATAGGCGCCGCCGGGGCAGGCAATCACGCATTTATCGGAACCCGGCACAAGATACGGCACAAGGAAGGGCTTATCGTCGTAGGTCTCATTGGCGTAGCCGCCCTTTATCTCCTCCCGGTAAACCATGGTATCATTGCCGATCATATCTCCCAGCTTCTCGTTTTCCCTGTCCCATACTCCGGGATATGTCTCAAACATATCTTTCATGGACATGGAATCATCCCAATTCATTACATCGTGCTTATCAGCGCCGGTATTTCCGGGAACCTCATCTCCCCAGATATATATAAATTCCTTTTCCTTATCAGAATCAAACCTCATCCTTTTCTCCTTTCATGACTGTATAAATATACCGGGCTCCCGAACAGAGCGGAAGCGCCTCTTGGAAGACATGGTAATCAGACGTACAACCTTACCAAGTTCTCTGCCTCAATCAACTACACTTACCCCCTTCGGCACGGTATAGCTGTACTCAAACCTTCCGTTCCGCCGCTTCCCGTCTACGCAAATCACCCCGTAGGGCGTCTCGTGCTCGCAATGAAACTCATTCATTCCCTCGGGCATCCATGGGCGTATACGCACTTTCTTAAATCCCGGTTCAACAATCTCCATCCCCGCAATTCCGCTGTAATACCACTCTATAATATGCCCCATCATATCATGGCAATGGCTTCTGGGGTTCTTCTCCCAATATTCACCAAGGGTCGTCTCCCCGTCCAGCACAAAAGCATAATATGAGGGATGTTCCGGCTTCAGGATAAATTCCGCTATAAGGTCATTCATTCCATATGCAGCTGCAGTCTGGATAATATAAGGCATCCCCACTTCCCCTGATGCAAAGGCTCCCTTATCCGTAAGAGTCTTCCTAAAAGCTGCGACCACATCCTCCACCGCTTCTTCCGGAACCATCCTGAAATACAACGGCAAAGCCTCTACAGCCTGGGTGGTAACGATTCCTTCATCCTTATGCTCATAGCTCATATAGCAATATTTGCCGTCGGCATCTTTAACCAGCAATCGTTCATTATAATTTTCTTTTAATTTTTCGGCAAATTCCGCAAGTTCCAAGGCTTCGTCCGGGCGTTCCAAAACTTCCGCAAACTCCCGAAGAGCTACAGCGTCCGCATAAATAAAAGCCGTCTCTATATTTTCCCTGGCATATTCCTCATCCGGATTCCCCCAGTCTCCGAGACCGTGGCAGATAAAGCCTTCTTTCGTCATCTTTGACTTAAGATGCTCGAAATATCTCATCCCGGCATCATAATTTTCCTCTATTACGGATTTATCTCCATAGAAAAGATAATGCCACCTGACTCCCAGGATAATCGAGGACCCCCAGGGAATAATATCATAAAAGCTTCCCATGCCCGGCACCGGCAATACATTGGGAATATAGCACGGAGCCTGAGCCGGGATAAGACCGTCTCCGGGGTAAAAATCATCGCCCGCAAGGTCTTTAAAGCAATCAGTCTCCATATGCTGGCCCGCTCTCATATCCATAAAAAATTTTCGCCAAAGATCGTTTCCATCCTTCATGTACATAATGGCAGCCCCCATAAGATGATTGGGCTCCTGCCACGCAAACCGCTCTATGGTGGGGCAATCCGTATGGACGCTTACCATATTTGCTTCAACAGCCTTTTCCACCATGTCGTAAATCCTGTTATAAGGCTCGCTGTCACAGGTAAATGTCCCCGCCTTTTTCCAGGCGCTTGTCACGGCATCCGCCTTTATGGAAACGACCGCCGCCCCCTCCGGAAGCTCTACCCCAAGATACCGCCCCGCAAAATACGTAAATTTCTGGCGGAAAGTCTGCTGCTTTGCGCCCAAGATAACGCTGATGCGGGTATCTATCAGCATCCATCCTTTGGCCATCTGATCCGCATCGCCGTTTTCATCAAGCTTTTCCGCAGGATATATATTTATTTCATCTCCGGGCTTACCGGAAACCGTAATTTCCAATATTCCGGAAATATTCTGTCCCAGGTCGTATATGGCTTTTTCGTTTGCATCGTGAAGATGCTTTCCGTTATAGGATTTTATAACCTTTATGGGGGGATTTATCTGACTTATAAGCTTCCCCTTGGGGGCATCATCTGCCTTTACCAAAGCAGCACCCCGCCAATCGCTATCCTCAAACCCCGCCTTAGAAAAGCCCTCCTTCCTAAGGGCGCCATCCATAACCTCGGAGCCGTAGACATTGCTCATGGTAATCTCGTGGTCTGTGACCTTCTCCGAGCCGTCGGATTTTATAATGGTTTTACTTCCGTCATCATATATAATCTCGATATAATAACCAAGGACAAGCGACTTTCCAAAAGGCTTATAGGAATTTGGATTAAGCGGCATAAATTCCGGAAACTTAAAGGTATATCCGACCGAATCATCCATAATAAACCAGCCGTTTCCCACTTCAAAGCCGGCTGCATTTTCCCCGTTTTTCAAACAATCCGTAACGTCAAATTCCACGTATTCTATTATCTTATTATAGTCCGTCCACCCCGGATCAAGCTCGTGATCCGATATTTTCCTGCCGTTTAGGTAAAAAACGAACTGCCCGAGCCCGCAGACCCAGGCAGTCGCTTGACGCACTTTTTTATTGATTTCAAAAGTTCTGCGGGCATAAAATGGGGTGGTTTTTTCATGGGTTACCCATGTAAATTCCATTTTCAGCCCTCCTTTGCTTCCTTCGCTTCCCTTGTCGCTCTGGCCTTTTCCAGCTTTTCCTTAAACATCTTCTGCTCTACCAGGATATGGCTGTTTGAAGTATAGACAAGGAATGCCATTACGATTACACCGTTCATAACGGTCATCGCCGAGCTGGAAAATCCCAGCCATGAAAGCCCCGATGTAATGAAGGCCTGGGTGATGGCACCGATATAGATGCCGATGGGCTGTGACGAATATTTGGCGATGGCGCCGCCTATAAACATAGGCAAAAACGCTGTCATAAAATACGATGAACTCGAAAGCCCCGTCTCGGGAGACACCGTCCCGTATTTACTGATATATACGCATCCTGCGATACCCAAAAGCACACCGGATATGATATAGCAGATTATGGCATTTTTCTTTTCATTAATACCCTGATCGGTCGCAATCTTCTGACCGGTAGCAAGAGCTTTTCTCTCGTATCCGAATTTCGTAAAATCCCAAAGAAGAACCATTACCACAAGCACAACAGCGATAACTATGACTATCCAGGGCATTTTCGCAAATATCAGCAGGTCGTTCTTCCCCATAAGCTTTACGCCCTTTGACTTGTTAAATATAAAGCCTATAGCCTCATATATCATAGCAAGACCCAGAGATACTACCATAGGAGGAAGCCCGAGAACGGTGTAAACAAGGCCGGAAACTGCGCCCAACGCAAGACCGATAAGGACGGTTACAATTAAAAGCCCCACGGCGCCCAGGTTGTAGTCCTTCGCCACATTTCCGCCTATGATTATAGCCAACACCATGGTAGCGCCGATGGAAAAATCAAAGCGGCCGCTGCTTAAGTTTATGGCCATTGCCATAGCGATAAGCCCCGAATACACCGACGTGTACAATATGGTCTGAAGGTCCGAACCCACGCCGAATCCCGCATTACCCGTGGCATTGCACAGGATAAAGAAGAACAAATACACTACTACAGGGATTACAAGACTCATTACAATGTTTTTTCCGATTTTGTTCATAACGCTTTCCTTTGTTAAATCTGTCCTTAATAAATTTCCGTACCTCTGCCGAATCTGCCCTCCGGCATACCGGATTCAAATTCCCGACCGGCGAGTGTTTCATCCCCGGCCGGGTATAATTGGTGCATACCGTATAACTTTATTTTACGGTGTTTTCAAGTGTGAATGACTGATAATACTCATTTATCTCATCAAATGTTATGCTTGAATTATATTCAGCGCAAAGGTTTGCAACATCGCTTGCGGTAATGTAATACTCGCCCGCATCATGCATATCATAGATTGCGTTGAACTGGTCGGGATCTGTCAGAGTCCAACGATAGGTAAGCACCCGGCCTGCCGCATCGCCGTCCCTTGTCACATCGCCGTGACCGGTCACTGCATTTATGATAGCTACGATACCGTTACCGAATACTACTTCCTCGCAGTCATATACGATAGTACTTACAAGCCCGTTGTTAAACGCATCATAGTATGTGTCGTTTACGCCGCCTATAGCAGCTATCTTGATGCTGTCAGCCTTGCCCGCATCGTTAATGGGCTGGAAGAGGGTTGCTGCGTTAAAGGAAACTGCTGCGCCGTCATAATCGCCGGAAAGCTTTGAGCTTACAGCTGCGGTGAAATCGTCGGTTCCGGGCCATCCTTCAATGACATCCGCAGATGAATCATACTCGATTTCATAGCCGTCAGCCTGCGCTGCCTCAATACCTGCCTCAAATCCGCTTTGCCTGTCGATAAACATCTGTACACCGAAGGAAGCGCCGCCGTTGCAGTAGAATACATGCTTTACACCCTGCTCGCCAAGGCTGTAGCCAAGCTCATATCCGCCCAGGTAGTCGCCGTTTTCCTCAGAGTCATCCTCTGTAAAGGTGTAGCAGCCTACATAATATTCATTGTCCTCATAATCGGGAGCATACTGCTCTGTGCCCCAGTAGTACATACCTTTGTCGATTGTCTCCTGGATAGCCTCGGGAGATACATTGTAGTATGCAAATATTGCGTCACACCCCGCAGATGCGCATGAGTCGATGAAGTCCATCTCGGCCTCGGCGCTGTCTATGCTCTCTGAATAAACCATTTCCAGGTTCATGTTGTCGGCAAGATAGTCAAGATACTCCTGGAGAGCCATAAACTGCTCGTCCGTAGTATCGAAGGACTCTACGCCGATCTTGATGGTCTCTTCGGGGAAATTGGATACATCTGCGGTATCCGTGCTTGCCTCTTCGCTGCTTTCGGCAGCACTTCCCGAAGAGCTTGTGCCTGAAGATTCAGATGAATCCGAGCTTCCGCAGCCTGCTATAAGGCCTGCGCTCATCACCGCACACAACGCCAGTGAAAGTAACCTTTTTTTCATTTTTCTTTACCTCCTAAAATAAATGAAAATGTGTTTACTGCTTCTTTATATTCATCTATCTGGGGAGCAATTTCCCGCGATAGCTGAAGCTGGATACAAATACCACCGCAATAAATACGATACCCCTTACTACCTGTATCTGGCCGGTGGTAAGGCCCATAATGGTAAGGCCGGAATTTAAGACGGTTATGGTGACCGCACCGATAAGACCTGCGCTTATCTTGGACTTGGGTCCTCCCGATAAGGGCATTCCGCCAAGGACTAAAGCCACCATTACGTCATTTCCCACACCGCTTGCAGTGGTAGCTCCCACGGTACGGGTCCTCAAAAGTATGATAAATGCGGCGACCGCCACGCCAAGTGCGCTCACTATAAAGGCGATGATGGTGGTTTTCCTTGTGTTTATACCACTTTGGCGGGCCGCTATAAAGCTACCTCCTAAATTCTTTATGCAAACTCCCAGGGGCGTGTAGTTAAAAAGCACCAGGCACACCGCAAAAAACACTACCAACGCTATAACGTTTACCGCCGTCATCTGGGTAAATGTAAGAGAAGGAATCTCCTTTACCGCATCTTTCAGGTAAATCGTGGACTCACTTCCCAGCATTACCAGCACTACCGAAGAAATAACCGACCCCAGCACTATGGTAAAAATAAAGAAGGGCACATTTACGGTAGTTGCGAATATTCCCTTTGCTATGCCGAATGCCAAAGATATTCCCAATATCGAAATGAATGATAACAAAAGACTTCCCGTGGCTATGGCTACCTGGCCTCCGATAACCGCCGTAAAGCAAAGGCATCCGCCCAGGGACATATCAAAATATCCCGATCCGAATACAAAAACAGCTCCTATGGTAACAAGAGCCGTGGTAATTACCTGGCTGCTTAAGGACTGGAGATTGCCGGATGATAATAGCGCCCCTTTGGTAAGCAGCGTAAATATCACTACCACCAACACAAGTCCCACTATGGGAGCAAGCTCGCCTATCAGCCTGGTATCGGGCTTTGTCCGTGCTTTGGTTTTAATTTCTGCTGTCGCTTCCATATGTATATCCTTTCATTAAATCATAGCGTCCACCAGATCGTTTGCACTTCTGTCCGGTGTTCTCATAAATTCTCCGTTTAGCTCTCCGTCTTTAAGTATAAGGAGCCTGTCCGTCATACCGATTAGCTCCGTCAGCTCCTCGGATATCATCACAATGGATTTACCCGCTTTTTTCATCTCGTCAATCAGGTGATACATGGCCGCCTTTACGCCGATATCCACGCCTCGGGTAGGGCAGTCCAGAATGAGTATATCGCAATCCCTGCCGACCCATTTGCCGAATACCACCTTCTGCTTGTTACCACCGGAAAGATATTGCACATCCTGCAGTATGGAGGCGCATTTAATGGAAAGGTCTGCCTTTTGCTTATCCACATATTTCTTCGAAGCCTTAGGCGAAAGGAAAAGTCCCTTTTGCACCTTGTCGAAGCCCGCCGCCATGATATTATCCTTTATGCTTTCCGTAAGGACGAGGGCTTCCTTGTCCCTGTCCTTGGACACATAGCCGTAGCCATGCTGCTTTGCGGTAAGGGGGCTTGTAATGGAGTCGCCGGTAGCCATATCTATGACTTTACCCTCAAGGAGCTTTTCTTCCCCGAAAAGAGCCCTTCCCAGCTCATGCATGCCGCAATGGGACAGCCCGCCGACTCCCAGGATCTCACCCTTGTGCAGCTCCATGGAAAAATTCATCAGCATGCCAGTCCCTGTAGTAATGTTGTCGGCTTTTAATACTACTTCATCCGAAATCGTTCCGCCGAAATCATTTCTGTAATAATCTCCGGACATCTCCCTGCCTACCATGTGACGCTTGATATCGTCTTCGTTCATCTGATCCTTTGTCATGGTGGTAATAAGATTTCCGTCGCGAAGAACAGTCAATGTATCGCAGGTCTCCATAAGCTCTTCGAGGTCATGGGAGATAAAGACTACAGCCTTGTTATCATCACGCATCTTTTTCATAATGTCATAGATGATATCCCGGCCTTTCTGGGAAAGAGCCGTGGTGGTCTCGTCTACCACCAGCATCTGGGGGTCGTTATAAATGACCTTGGCTATCTCCACCAGCTTTCTGTCCTGCATATTAAGGGCATCTATGGGCATCGCCGGATCCACATCGACAAATCCAATGGCTTCAAGAGCCTTCTTCGCCTCTTCATTCATTTTCTTTGAGCTGACTACGGGACCTGTGGCAAACTTCTTCTCATTACCCAGGAAAATATTCTGAGCCACGGATATCCCGCTTACGGTGCCCTGCTCCTGCACTATCATGCCTATTCCGGCTGCTGCGCCTTCAAGCATGGTAGAGGGGCTGTGGGGCTGTCCCATAAAGAACATCTCACCGCTTGTTGCAGGCTGCATCCCCGCCGCTATGGAGGTGATGGTGGATTTTCCGGAGCCGTTTTCACCGATAAGTCCGGTGATTTCTCCTCTGTACACCTTAAAATCCACTCCGTTTAAGGCGATAGTAGGTCCGAAATGCTTTGTAAGATTTCTCGCCTCAAATATCAGCTCTTTTTCGTTTGCCATTTTTATCCTCCTTAAAGGAAAATTGCTTTCCGTTTCAATTCAAAATCATAATATTCCAATTTTTCCAGGTTTTAGTCCCCGATAATCCGATTTTTCGTCCGAATGTTACATTATTTGATTTGTGTCGCAACGTACCAATCTTATTTTTCAAGACATATTCAAAAACAAAATATTATAATTTTGTACAAAGCTTCATTTTACCCTCGGATATCTCTACCCGATAATAAGCCGGGCGCTCTTTATATTTATCATTGGGATAATGAAGAGCAAATATAACGCTTCCGTCTTTATCCTTAAAAAACATGCCGTGTCCGCCGTTTTCAGGATACAAAGCTTCATCCTGCCACATCCAGGGTCCTTTTATGCTGCCGCTTTCAGATACCGCGACTCCCACGGCATATCCTTTGTCGCTCCAGCTTGATGCTGCCATATAAAGCCTTCCGTCATCCCCTTTTAAGAGGCTTGGTCCGTCGGAAAAATATACGTCCCCTTCCATGCCGAATTCTTCCTTTGCAAAGGGCACGGGCTTTGCAAAGGGTGCGCTTGAGGCCTTTATCAAAGTCGCAGGCGCTCCTGCCGCTTTCGATAAATCTCCCGAAAGCTCCACGCAGTCAAAGTCACCGTCTGCTCCCCCGTCTTCAAACGAATGTGAATATACCATATATATTTTGCCATCCTCGAAATAAAGAGTCCCGTCTATGCAAGTCTCATCCCCGGGAGTAAGCCTTTCTCCATAGGGCTTAAAAGGTCCCACCGGGCTTTCCGAGCGCATGATATACACTCCCTTTTTCCTGTCGCCGGCTCCCAAAGTCGTCAAAAGCCAGAAGGCATCATCATAAAAATAACACTCCGGCGCCCAATAAGCCCTGTCGGCAAAGAAGCCCTCAGGTCTTTTAAATATCTCAATAGGTCCTTCCATTTCCGAAAGGTCATCTCCCACATAGCAGTCAAACCCTTGTGCTTCTCCCCAGCAGGTTTCGCTCCTTGTTCCATACAGATAATATTTCCCTTCATGCACCAGCACATAGGGGTCTCTTATATTTATATCAGCTGCTTTCACCGCTTTTCCTCCCTCTTTTACCCGTTTACTTTTGCTCGTTCACATTTGTGCGGTTTTTTCTTGACCGGTTTTCTCTTGTCCTTTTTCTTTGTCTTTTTTCAAGTTTAACCGCATTTTTGAGATAATCCGTCCTATTTTATCGTATTTTTTAAGATATTTTTCCAATATCTTCACTTTATTCATTTAATGTGATATTATTATTTTGGTCTTTATTTGTTTAATTTTCTAATTAAGAGGGACAAGCCATGAAAGATTTACCTTATTCCCAAAGTTTAAAGAGCAATTTCACCTCGGAACTTCGCTGGTCGGAAAACATGCAATTGGGATTCCTTTTATCCGGCTCCTTAAGAATCCGCCACACAAACCATGTGCGGGAATATCTTATGCATGATATTTTCTTTTTCCTTCCCTTCGAGTCCTGGTCCGTTATACAGGAAGATTCCGATACCATGGTGTTTATGTTGGAGATCGAGCCGGATTTTTTGAAAACAACCTGTCCGGACATAAAACGCCTCTACCTCCAAAGACACCATCTTACAGCAGACCTTACAAACACCATTTACCGAAAAGCCTGCCGTTACTATTCTTCCATAGTTTTTAACGACTTAAAAAAAGAATTATGCTCCGACATGAAGGTGCTTTCCGCCGTCACAAACCTTATTACTCTTATCTTCGAAACCTACGGCATAACAAAGGATGAAATCGCCGCAAAGGATTATAACGAAGAACGCACCGTCAGGATTCTATCGTATCTGGAGGAGCATTATACGGAAAAAATATCGGTCTCGGACATTGCGTCCCATGTAGGACTCCACCCTCAGTATTTTTCAACATTTTTTAAGAACCGCTTCGGGGTAAAATTCATAGATTACCTGACCACATTCAGGATAAACAGCTCTCTGCCGGACCTGCTCCGGACAGACCACAGCATCCTGGAGGTAGCCATAGACCACGGTTTTTCCAATCACAAGACCTACGCCACGGCCTTTCGTAAACTCTACGGCTGCTCTCCTACGGAATACAGGAAAAGCGACTCATCCCGTCCCTCCGCTCTTTCCTCCCAGACGGAAGACATTGACCCAAAGACCGGTCTTGGTGTGTTCAGCTATTTCAGGCAATTTATAAAAGACGACAATGAATTTGTCCCCGCCTCCCATACCGCTACGGAAAGGACTCTTGAATTCACTCCGCGTACCATGAAAAAGCAAGGGGACATAAGAAACCGGCTTTCTTTGTCTGCGGGAAGAGCCCTGGCCGTTCTTCGAAGCAACCTGCGGGAGCAGATATTGAAAGCCCGCTTGGATTTTAACCTCACTTACCTTAGAATCCGGGATATTTTTTCAGACTCGCTTTATATATATTACGAAAACTCCGCAGGGGAGCCCATATTCAGCTTTCAGAACCTAGATGAGGTCTTTGATTTCCTTGTGGATAACGGAATTACGCCCTTTCCCGAGATTGGATACATGCCCGAGCGCCTGGCCTCAAAGAAGCAATACGCAGGCTACCTGTATCGCCCGAACGTAAGCGCCCCTAAATCTGTTTCCATATGGAAGGAGCTTATCCGCAGTTTTCTGACCCACTATCTCGAGCGATACGGCGCAGAAAATCTTCATAACTGGTATTTTGATTTTTGGGTAAGCCCGGATCTTAAAATGAAGCTTGCCTACTGGTACGGCTCCATGGAAGAATTCTTTGAATTCTACGCCGCCACATGGCAGGTATTTCACGAAGTGGATCCGGAGCTAAAGCTGGGCACGCCGAACTTTTCAAGCCTCTCCGGCTTTCCCTGGTACGACAGCTTCTTTCGTTACGCCGCATCCTGCGGCATAAAGCCGGCCTACGTCTCTGTCCACCTGTACGGAAGCGAAGCCAGGGACCCTTCCCCCTCCAACGAATCCCTGGAGCAGGTTGACAGCAGGCGCTTTTCCGTAAGCGACCCTCAGTCCATGATAGAGAATTTGCATTTCCTTCGGGAAATTATGGGAAATAACGGTTTTTCCGAGCTTCCCCTTGTGATTTCAGATATGAACCTGTCCTTCCTGCCCCGTGATCTGGTGCGGGAAACCTGCTATATGGGACCCTGGCTTTGCTATAACTTCGTACAGTCCTTAGATCTGGCCCAGGAGATCTCCTTTTGGGCCATATCCGATATCCACGAAGAGACTTTCCCGGAAAACACCTTGTTTTATGGAGGCCCCGGCGCCATGGATTACAGGGGTCTTAAGAAAGCCGCATATAACACCCTCACCCTTATTACCAAGCTAAAGGGCAAGATTCTTGACAAGGGAGATTACTATATTCTGACGGAGCACGAAGGCTCATACCAGCTGCTTTTGTTTAATTTGATAGAATTTGACGAAATGTATGCCAGGATAGATAACACCGTCATCGACAGAACCCACCGCTACAATATCTACAGAAACGACGGCTCGCTCCTCGTCCATCTTTTGCTGCATGTGACCGCAGGCTCATATCTTATAAAAAAACGGGAAGTAAACAGAAATTACGGCTCTGCCTATGATATCTGGGCAGGCATCGGCTTCCCCGAAGATCTGCGTGATGACGTGGAAGAATACATCCGCACTTCCAGCGTACCCCGCCTTACCTTCACCACCCAGGATGTAAACGAAGCGCTTATTCTCGACGAAATCGTCCCGGCACACGGAGTGGTGCTGCTGGAGATAGAGCGCTTTACGAAAGCAGAGAACTTAACCCAGACAAGCCGCAGGTCAGTATTGAAGCCTATACCGCATACTTCCTCTTCTTCCTAAAGTACTCTTCAAGGTGCACCTCTAATTCATCCTCGTCTGTCCAGCCTTTTTCATCACCTGATTTGATTCCATCGTCAACCGTAGAGAACATCCCTGATGGATCAATATTTCCGCAGCTGCATCCGTTAAAGCCAACGATTTATAACTTATAGGTTATCAATCATTGGCTTTTTAGATATTTCACAAAATTACACTCCCGGGATTATACTGTCAAAAAGTTAACAAGTCCGGCGGGCTGATTGGACTTGAACTGAAAATTATTCCTAAGGAGGTAAGAAATGAAAGTATTGGGAATCTCAGCCGGCACAAGAAACGGCAGCAACGACGCCATGTGCAAAGAGGCTCTCATGGGCGCAAAGGAGCAGGGCGCGGAAATTGAATTTATCAATGTCTGGGATCTGGACCTTAAACACTGCACAGGATGTGTGGCATGCGTAAAGAGCCTTATGAGCGGAAAAGGCGGAAAGTGTGTGTTAAAGGACGACTTCGACTGGTTAAGGGGCGAAATGTTTGATGCTGACGGCATCATCTTTGCAGGTCCCATCTTCGAATCAGGCATGGCCGGAATCTTCCACACCATAGTGGATCGCTTCGGTCCCAGAAATGACAGGTCCATGAATATCATCGGCACTCAAATAGCAGAAGAAACCGGCGGCACCGCTCCCGACCCCCGTATCCTGAAGGACAAGGTTATATCCTTTATGGCAATCGGCGGCTCCGACTGGGCCACCCGGGCGCAATGTGATGCGGCTATGCTCGCCATGACTCCCGCATGGAAGATTATAGATAACGAAGTCTTCATGTGGTCAAAGTGCATCGTAATGGAGGATGACAAGGTAGCCCAGGCTCACGAAATTGGCGTAAATATCGCAAAGGCTGCAGCCGACTACGAAAAAGCCGAATATCAGGGAGAACCCGGAGTATGTCCTCACTGTCATTGCCGGGAAATCTATATCGCAGACGACGCAACCAAGTGCATCTGCACCATGTGCGGCCTTGAGGGCACCATCGCTGTCGAAAACGGAAAAGTCACCTTCACCTTTAATCCCGAGGACGAGCACAAGGCTCACGACACCATCTCCGGCAAATTCCTTCATGCGGACGATATCAAGGAAAACGAAGGAAAGCTGGACGAATGGCGCAAATCCGACGAATTCAAGGCTCGCAAGAAAAAGTATGCGGAATTTATTACAGGCACAAAGCCTGCAAAGCAGGCATAATTACAGATAAAAAGGAGGAGTTTTCAAATGCCATCAAATTCACCTTCAGATCAAATTGCGAAAGAAAAAAATGATATAAACCTGATCTCCAGCAACTTCGGTGTGAAAGGCTGGTGTGTCATAATAATATCATTCCTTTGCATTATGCTCGATTCATCACTTATAAACGATTCACTGAACGTAACCATCCCCGCTTTTGCGGAAATCAAAGGATGGGACATCAATCTGCTTTATGCATTTTCCACCATAACGGCATGGATAGCCGTTGCAGGCGGAGTTTTTTGGGGAGTAGTTTCAAATAAAATAAATGTTCGCTTCGCATGGGCAGCATCCTTGTTTATCACAGGAGTTGCATGTCTTTTCTGGGGAAATTCCTCAAGCCCCACGATTTACCTTGTCTGCCTGGCAGTATCATCTGTAGGCGGCATGGGCTTTGCATACATAGCAAACCTTAACGTTATTTCAAACTGGTTCCCCCGCAAAAAGGGAATCGCAATGGGCTGGGTTACCATCGGTTTCCCCCTGTCAGCAGCAGTCACTGCAAACTTTGTGGGAATGATGCTGGGAACCGGCGGACTCTCAAAGGTTTACATGTTCTACGCCATCGCTTCTTTCGTGATGTTTGCGGTAGTTGCCCTCTTTATCAGGGATTACCCGGAGCAGATGGGCGCATACCCCGATAACAACAAGAAATTCGAGGCGGCTGAGGCAAAGAAGGAGCTCGAGGAAGGCCTTGAATATATGCGCACTTCCGAATGGACTCCCGGAAAGCTCTTAAAAACCGGCAGGGTTTGGAAGATCGCTTTTTCACTGGGTGTAATGGAGCTGCTTTCCTTAGGTATCATGACAAACTTTATCCCCAGATATATGGAGGCCGGCTACGAAACACCGCAGATTCTGGCGATGCTTGGTATCGCAGGTATCATAGCAATGTTCGGCTCCATAGGCTGCGGACTTTTGGATGCCACCATGGGTCCAAAGAAAGCCATCATGATAACCCTTGTTATTGCAGCGATTTCCATCGTACTTAACCTGATTCCCACGGATATCACGAGATATATGTCTCTCCCCTTCCTCGGCGTTATGCTGGGAGGAGCCGCAAACTATCTGGTATCTATCACGAATACCATCTGGGGGCGCTTTGACTTCCCAATGGCATATAAGGTATTAAAGCCCATGGTTGCAGCCATCGGAGCTTTGGGAGTATCGGTCGTGGGTATCATCGGAAACAGCGCAAGCTACGCTGTCGCCTACGGCGTGCTGGGAGTGCTTGCAGTGGTTGCTGTAATCGTTGTCGCAACCCTCGATGACGGACTGTTGGGAAGAAATTAGGCCAAACAGACTTAAAATACACGACATCAGATTGCTTCGACAAATCACACATGGTTGTCAGGGGGACGGTTCTGTTAACACTCCCTGACAACCCAATTTTATTTGACTAATCTCTCTCCATGAAATAAAATATCCCCATGGATAATTTTAATTTCAGAAGCGTGGACTTCTTCTTAAAGGTAGCGGAAACTCTTAATTTTACAAAGGCGGCCCAAGAACTTTATATCTCCCAGCCGGCTTTAAGCAAATGCATACGCCAATTCGAAAAAGAAATCGGGGTTAAACTTTTCAACAGAACCACGAAAAGCGTTGAGCTCACCGAGGGCGGACGCATCCTTTATGATGTCTGGAGCGAACTTCGCGAAAAGACCCAGGAAGCTCTGGTTGAGGCCAGGCGCTTCGACGGCGTGGACATTCCCCGGGTTCGCATCGGCCTTTTGGAATTCGGCGGCATCGTGGACGTAATTACCCCTCACTTTGAATTTTACGCCGCTACCCATCCCGAAATCGAGCTTACATATGAAATATTCGGCTATACCGAGCTTAAGAAAAGAATGCTGGCCCACGAATTTGACCTTATCGTCACATTAAGCAGCGAATTTTCCGGGGACGGCCAGAGCTTTCACGTAAGCCCTTTAAGGGAGCTTAAGCTCTATATTATCCTGTCTAAAAACAATCATTTCTATGACAGGGAAACTCTGTCTTTCGAAGAATTAAACAACGAAACTTTCTGCATTTTCTCAGATTCATATTCCGACGAAGCCAGAAAGAGCATCTTAAAGCATTGCGAAAGCGCAGGATTTACCCCGAAAAAGATCCGCATGTTCTCCGGCTTAAAGGCCATGGAGATGGCCATCGAGCATTCCGACGCCATAACCATAGGCTATGATGCTTTTTTCAGTAACAACGACAAGCTCAAATTCTTCCCAATCGACGACATCATGGGAAGCCATGAGCTTATATTCGCATGGGGCAGAGACCTTTCAAAGGCGACTACCGAGGTCATGAATTATCTGGAAAACGCCCTTAGCGAGCAGGGCTATGCCCCTTCGAAGTCTACAAATCTGTTTAAATAAAGCGTCACCAACCAATATTCGACCTCTGCCCCCTGCCTTGCCGACGCCTTTGTCACGGAGACGGTTCTGTTGGCACATGTTATCGCAGGGACGGCTCTGTTGTCACGGAGTAATCATTTATAACCAAATCGGAATAAATATTTTCCCAATGATGTATTTCACATAAGCAAATTTCTGCGTTATACTCTTCCTAACAATATTAATCGGAGGAAAGAGGCGTTTTCTTTCCTCTAAAATCAGTTAGGAGGTTTTTTATTTATGAAAGCTGGTGTAATTTACGGAAAGGGCGACATTCGCATCGAAGAAAAGAATAAGCCTATGGCAGGTCCCGGACAGATGGTGGTAAAGATTCAGTATTGCGGCATCTGCGGAACAGACATGGAGTTTTTCAGGGACGGGGGATTCCCTCCCTTTATGACTCTTCCTTTGACCTTAGGCCATGAAAACTGCGGCACAGTATGCGAAGTAGGCGAAGGCGTGACCGACTTTAAGGTAGGCGACAGGGTTCTTTGTGGACCGCCCGCTCATTGCGCTGAGGACTGCACCCCATGTAAAGAAGGCCGCACGAACATCTGTATCCACGGCTTCCCCAGGACTGCGGGACTTGGCCAGCTAGACGGCGGATATGCAGAGTATCTCCTTATAAACGATGTGGCTCACACCATGATAGTTCCCGTGCCCGACGGAGTGGATTTCAAGGACGCAGTGCTTTTCGATGTCATCTGCGTAGCTCTCCACGGCGTTCGCATGTCAAACTTTAAATTCGGCGATGATGTGGTAGTCTCCGGAACAGGTCCCATCGGACTTTCTGCTATCCAGATATTAAAGGCTGCAGGTGCAAGGAACGTGATCGCTCTTGGCACCACTTCTTCCAAGGAGCCCCTCATCAAGTCATACGGCGCAGATTATTTCATTAATTCCAAGGAATGCGAAAACTTAGGCGACGAGATAAAGAAGATATTAGGCTCCGACGTGGGCGCAGACGTAGTATACGAATGCGCCGGAAATACCACGAGCCTTGCAAACTGCGTATATGAGTGCGTAAAACCCGGCGGACAGGTGGCTGTCATCGGAACCATCCAGCAGCCCATGGATAACCTAATTCCGGGACGCTTCTCCATAAGCGAGCCTAATTTCCAGTTTACATTTACCTATACCGAAAACGATGTAAAGATTTACCTGGACATGGTTGCTGCCGGCAAGCTCTCCTTCCCGAATATGGTAACGGATGTCGTTTCTCTTGACGATGCCGTGGAGAAGGGCTTTAAGAACAGAAAGCCGGGCAGCATAAAAGTACTAATAGATCCGTCGCTGTGATCTTCGTTCAGGCGACGGTCTGGCGATGGACAGCTTTCATAAATGCCGGGGTGAAGCGAAGGCTTTATCCCGGCTATGATTAGAGACAAGGAGAATATTATGTCAACTAATATCAATTCTATGACACCCATTAGAATCGGCAATCTCATGCTAAAAAACCGCATTATCTCGGCTCCGTCCACCATGCATTCTATGTCCGACGGGCAGCTCTACCCCACCGAAAACGCCATGGCTTTCTTTGAAGAAAGAGCAAGGGCAGGAGTCGGCATGGTAACCGTTGCAGGACTCAAAGTCGGCAAGGATGTGCAGGACGACGGCGCCATGACAGCCTGGGATGTGAACGCTCCCAACCACAGAAACAAGCTTATGGAGCTGGTAGAGCGGGTACATTATTATAATGCGAAGATTTCCATGGAGCTCATCGGAATCTTCCCCGAGGGCTACACCGTATCCGACGGCTGCAGCATCATGGGCTGGGGCGAAGGTCACGAAATCACCCGCCAGGCAATGGAGGATTTTAAAAACGACTGGGTAGACGCAGCAGAAGCCCTTGTAGAATGCGGCTTTGACGCTATCCTTATTCACAGCGGACACTCATGTCCCCTGGCGCAGTTCCTCTCACCCCTTACAAATAAAAGGACAGACGAATACGGCGGAAGCACTGAAAACCGCTGCCGCTATCTTATCGAGATACTCGATGCCATCCGCGCAAGGGTCGGAAACAGGCTTATGATAGAGGTTCGTATCTCCGGTACGGAATTTGAAGAAGGCGGCATCGAGCTCGAGGAAGGCATCCGGATAGGCGAGCTTATCCAGGATCACCTCGATGTCCTTCAGGTATCTGCCGGCATGCACAATCCCAAGTGGATGACCTGGGTGCACCCTTGCGGATTCCGCCCGCCCATGCCCAATGTCTATGTGGCAGAGGCATTTAAAAAGTCCGGAAAGATTCATGTACCCATAACGACGGTGGGCGCCATAGATTCCGTATCTTCAGCCGATGATATTATTTCATCGGGCAAGGCTGATATGGTTACCATAGCCCGCGCCCTTATCGCAGATCCCGAGCTTATAAAGAAGGGACTGGACGGCCGCGAGGACGATGTTACTCCCTGCATCAAGTGCATGCGCTGCCACGATTCAACAGTTTACGGACATCATTTCCAGTGTGCTGTCAATCCCAAGGCAGGTCTTGAAGCATGCTTAAAGAGCCTCGAAGTTGCCCCCGGGCTCACAAAGAACGTGGCTGTCGTGGGCGGAGGTCCCGCCGGAATGAAGGCTGCCCTCGTTGCCAATGAAAGAGGCCACAAGGTCACTCTCTTTGAGGCGTCAGACTCCTTAGGCGGCGCTCTTAAATTCGCAGATTTTGTGGAATTTAAGTATCCCTTGGCAGGCTACAAGAACTGGCTTATAAAGCAGGTGGAAAAGAACGACATCTCAGTCAAGCTTAATACAAAGGCGGCTCCCGATTCCCTTAAAGGGTTCGACTCCGTAATTATGGCAATCGGCGCAGAGCCCCTCATCATCCCTGTTCCCGGCGTTGAAAACGCAAAGGTTGCAACCAGCGTCTACGGCAAGGAAGATACTTTAGGCAAAGAAGTCATCGTTATCGGCGGCGGCCAGGTGGGCTGCGAAACCGCCCTTCACCTTGCAAAGAAAGGCATAAAGGCCTCCGTCATCGAAATGAGACCCGAACTTGCGCCGGATGCATCCACCACCCACAGAGCGGAGCTTATGAATGAAATCGACGCAGAGCCGAATTTCGTTACTATCACAGGCGCTAAGTGCACAGGCGTTACTGCAGATTCCGTAACCTATGAGAAGGACGGCAAGACCGAAACCATTAAGGGCGATACCGTAATCCTCTCTTCCGGAATGAAGGCAAAAAGCGCCGAGGCCGACTCTTTCATCGGCTGCGCTCCCGAGTTTGTCGAGATCGGCGACTGCGTAAGAGCCCGCACCGTCGAGCAGGCCACGAAGGAAGCTTTCTACGCAGCGAATAACCTGTAAATAAGAGTTACTATTCGCAGGCATGCTGATATAAAAGTACAGGTAGAAAGCTTGCTTTCTCACCTGTACTTTTTGTCAGCTTGCCCGGAACAGTCACCGCCCCACATGAGCAATTTTTTAATCTCTCTATATTCCTTCTTCAAAATTAAAAAATTGCGAATTGGCGGTGGCGCAAATAGTAACTCTTTGTCCCTTAAACCTCTCGGGCACTTTTTCAATCAACATTCACACTCAGATCAAATCTCGAAGCGATTTCTTTCAGGTATCGGCGCTTGTTGCCACCGGCGCTTAGCATCGGAGCATATGCATCACGCCCGCTGATATTCATCATATATGGGTAATCCTTAAACCTCAAAGTATATTCCGTCACAAAATCAATTATTCCACGCCGGATCTCCATAGCCTTATCCTCGTCAATATCCGTCTTGCCAAAGTGCAATCCATTGGAGTAATAACCGGTAAAGGGCTTTGTCGGAGACGCCAGCAACAGTTCCCAAAATACATTATCATCCTTTGAAGGGTTGTGATATTTGAGCAAATCCCTGTTATGCTGCTGAGAATACAGATATGACACGAGTTTCCCGCTCTGCAAAAAGGCCTCTGAGGCATCGGGCTCGGCATTATGAATCGTATTTGTACCGGCGATAAGGCCTGTTATATCCGTATCAAGTTTCCACACATTCTCAACCAGGAAAGAAAGCGCCATAGCACCGCTCCCAGCCCATCCGATATCCACTGCAACGGCTCTTTTTATCCCGTCAAGGATTTCAGAGAAATATTCTCTTGCAGCTCTTTGCTGATCACTATACTTATCCAGCACAAATTCCCAATTAGCCTCAATAAAGTGCCTCAACAGATATCCGTTCTTATCTGTCAACTCATCATTGGCTTTTAGGTCGATAAATTTGTCTTTGTCCCTGATATCATGGCTTCTCCTGTACTCTTCCCAGATATCCTTCCACTTTGGCAATTCCTTGAGGAGCTCAGATATCTCCATCGACTTTAATATATCAGTCACAGTATACTTCTGGTTCTGCTTGTGATAAATAAATCGTCTAAAGTAATCGTTTTTATCATAGTCTGCCATGAGCTTAAGGGCAGCCTTGCGGGACCAATACACATATAGCGTCTCTTCATCCGGATACAGGCGCTCATACACCTGCTTTAATATATCTCCATCGCGGGATAAAAAGAGGAGCTTATCTACCTTGTTATTAACAGCATATTCATGAATAAAATTGCAATACCCCAACACGAAGAGTCCACCATAGATATAGCCGTATTCATACTCCATGGAAAATGTCTTTGAGCCGCTATAAATATAGTTCGAAACTATTCCCCTGTAGGCGCTTCCTATCATAGGCGACATATCATAGGGGCGGTAACTCAGCATTTTTGAATTCACCTGGGGATAAGGGCATACAGAAATCCCTGCTTTTACGGCTTTCTTTACATCACTTACAGGATTATCCCCCACATGGACAATGCCGCAACCGGGATACTTTGCCTTTACCACATCATATAAGTCACCCTTTGCCTTGCTTTTGTGAAATTTATTTGACACAAATAATTCCTCATATCCGGAAAAGCCGTTTATCCGAAGAATCTCCCCCAGCACTTCAGTCGGCAGATACATATCTGAGACGACTAATATCCGTTTCCCGGCTTTAATAAGGCTCTTCCACACTTCCAGCATAAAGGGGTTTGCATAGCACAGGGATTTCTCATCATTGATTTCGTCCTCCATCCCAACATGTGCTACTATTCCCGTGGCCTCCGACATATTTTCCCAGATTTCGGGAAATGATACCTCGTAATTAGCGTATCGGTTATAATTCTTTCCCCGGGCATCTGCCTCCGCACAGATTCTGATATTCTTATAATCCATGTAATTGAGCTTTTGCGCGGTGAAATAAAATAGATCTGCCGGCTCTGAAAGCGGCCTAAAAATTAATGTATCAAAGATATCAAAGGAAACAATATCGTATTTCATCAGCTTTGATACAAAGCCCTCCACACTGATGTTATTCTGCTTCACATGCAGGGCAGACTCACTGCCGTATGTTGGAACTCGCTTTGTTTCATATACTTCAGCCTCTTTCGCGCACCCCAAGAATCTGCAAAAAAGAATATAATACGCGAAATTAAGCCACAGCAAATAGAGCCAGGAGATTACTTTCCCAATTCCTACCGCGCCATCATGACAGCGATGATAGCGCTGTCTGATTCCGATATGTCGATTTACCAATATGTTATATAATAGCAGTCTCATGTTTCCCTCTAGACAATAAAAAATCCCCACATAAAGCAATTTCATATTTTACATGGGGAGTGTGTCATATTCCACCTTCCACTTTATACGCTCTATGGCATTTCAAATGGATATTATTCTATTTTTTCAAGATTAGATAATAACCCCTTCAAATCGTTTTCAACAATTTCCCATACCAGTTTAATGTTCACGCCTTCATAATCATGAACAATTCTATTGCGCAATCCATACAACTGTCTCCAAGGTATTTCAGGATGTGCCTGTTCAAAATTCTCACTGACTTTTGTGACCAGTTCTCCTATCTGACTCAAATTAAACACACAGGCATCTATTGCCAGCTGTTCTTTGGAAAACCTATCATAGTCATAACCCTGGATGTAGCCGAGAATTCGACCTATATA
>CAJOQM010000054.1 GCA_905236845.1 uncultured Lachnospiraceae bacterium
AGCTTGGCGAGCCGCAGGCGAACCTAGCGATAGGACGAGTTCCGCAGACTGCGCAGCAGTCGAGGACATTGTTTGAGCGACTGGCACTCACCTGACGCATTGCTCAAATAAATCTAAATCAGTCAGTGTTTCCTCAATTATTTACTCATTCTTAAACGCTACCTGCTTTACCTTGGCGGGGTCGTCCTTCTTCCTTAAGAAATTCGCCATGCCCTCGGTCTGATCGTATGATTCAAAGCATGAACCAAAGAGCTTCTCTTCGATAACGATGGCGCTGTCCATATCTGTCTGAAGACCGTCGTTTATAGCCTTCTTGCAGGCTCTTACGGCGATGGGTGCGTTTGCTGCAATGATTGATGCAAGCTTCTTTGCTTCGTCCATAAGGCTTTCTGCAGGATACACGGAATTTACAAGACCGATACGATAAGCTTCATCAGCCTTTATATTCTTTGCAGTATAGATAAGCTGCTTTGCCATGCCGACTCCGATGGTGCGGGCAAGGCGCTGTGTGCCTCCAAATCCCGGCGTAATGCCAAGCCCCACTTCGGGCTGACCAAACATGGCATTCTCGGAGCAAATCCTGATATCGCATGAAAGAGAAAGCTCGCAGCCGCCGCCTAATGCAAAGCCGTTTACCGCAGCGATAACGGGGATGGGTAGGGTCTCAATCTTTCGGAAAATATCGTTTCCCTTCTTGCCAAAGGCTTCGCCCTCGGACTTTGTAAGGGTGCTCATCTCTCCGATATCGGCGCCGGCTACAAATGACTTCTCACCGGAGCCTGTGATAATAAGAGCCCTTACGGCATTTGTATCCACAGCATCCACAGCTGCCTCCAAATCGCCCAGCACTTCACTGTTTAACGCATTAAGCGCCGCAGGTCTGTCTATGGTAATAATACCTACAGCTCCTTCAGTTTCGTATTTTACAAAACCCATGTCCTTCTCCTTTATTTTTTAAATTTATATTGCTGACAAAAAAACACAGCCAAAGACTATTATAACGGCTAATTTTTTAATGTCAATTTTAGTTAAAAAATAAACAAAAAAGGACAGCAATGAGAGCAAACTCACAACTGTCCTTTTATAGCGTCTGTGCACATTAATGCTATTTAGCATAGTCGATTACACGAGATTCCCTGATTACGTTGACCTTTATCTGACCGGGATAATTAAGCGAGCTTTCTATCTGCTTTGATATATCCCGAGCCATAATTACCATCTCTTCGTCCGTCACCTGATCGGGCACTACCATTACCCTGACCTCGCGGCCGGCCTGAATGGCATATGACTTATCGACGCCCTTATAGCCGTTTGCAATATCCTCGAGGTCTTTAAGCCTGTTGGTATATGTCTCCATGGTCTCTCGCCTTGCGCCGGGACGGGCTGCGGAAATAGCATCCGCCGCCTGTACAAGGACAGCTATAAGACTCTTTGCCTCCACGTCGCCGTGATGGGCTTCTACGGCGTTAATTATAAGATCCGTCTCCTTGTATTTACGACAGAGATTTGCACCTATCTCGATATGTGAGCCCTCTACCTCGTGGTCTATGGACTTACCTATATCATGCAAAAGACCTGCACGTTTTGCCGTACGCACGTCGAGTCCGATCTCACCTGCAAGAAGTCCGCATATCTGCGCAACCTCAATAGAATGCTTTAATACATTCTGACCGTAGCTGGTACGGAATTTAAGCCTTCCCAAAAGCTTTATAAGCTCGGGATGGATGCCGTGAACACCTACATCAAGTGCGGCAGCCTCACCCTCATCCTTTATCATGGCTTCTACTTCACGCTGGGCTTTTTCTACGCTTTCTTCGATACGCGTAGGATGAATACGTCCGTCTACAATAAGCTTCTCCAGTGCGATACGGGCTATCTCCCTGCGCACGGGATCGAAGCTCGAAAGAACTACAGCCTCCGGGGTATCATCAACGATAAGATCTACACCCGTCATGGTTTCTATGGTTCGGATATTGCGTCCCTCACGGCCGATTATCCTTCCCTTCATCTCATCCGAAGGCAACTGCACAACGGAAATCGTAGATTCCGCCACATGGTCAACGGCGCAGCGCTGTATAGCGCCTACCACATATTCCTTTGCCTTCTTGTCAGCTTCATCCTTTGCTTCGTTCTCAAGCTCCTTAACCATCTTTGCCATATCAAGTCTGATATCCTCTTCCACGGCTTTAAGAAGCTGATCCTTTGCTTCGTCAGAGGTCAATCCGGAAATCCGTTCGAGTTCACTGACTCTCTGCTCATTAAGTTTTGAAACTTCTTCTTCCTTTCGGCTAAGCTCCTCTTCTCGTCTTGAAAGCTTTGCCTCTCTCTTTTCAGTCTGCTCCAGCTTTTTGTCCAGGTTTTCCTCTTTCTGGGAAAGCCTGCGCTCGTTGCGGCTAATCTCTGCCCTGCGCTCCTTAATCTCTTTGTCAAGTTCATTCTTTGCCTTCAGGTTTTCTTCCTTGGCTTCAAGCATGACCTCACGCTTCTTTTCCTCGGCACCCTTTACGGCTTCGTCAATGATGGAGCGGGCTTTGTCTTCAGCACTGCCGATTTTTTCGTCACATTCCTTCTTGTAGCGGTTTACCGCAGATTTCGGAAGAACGACAGCAGCGATGATTGCAGCAACGGCGACCACGGCCAGAACGACTATGATCACAGTACTTTGCACTCGAACACCTCCCATTCTTATTCAATTTTCATTGTGCAAAAATAACAGAAAACAGCCCTTCCCGGTTCTTTACTCCGGGAAGGACCCGTATTTCATAATTACCGACTGAAATATTTTAAACTCTATCAGGTATTATGTCAAGTAAATCTACGGATGATTCAGGATAAACGCATAAATTTATCCGGAACGTACGATTTCATGCTCCTTTAAATCTGCAGGCGATTTCCTGTGCCACCCGGATACCGTCTACGGCGGATGAGACTATGCCCCCGGCATATCCGGCGCCTTCGCCGCAAGGATAAAGATAATCGCAATTTTCCGATACGCAGATGTCGTTTCTTTTGATGCGGACAGGTGAAGATGTCCTTGTTTCCGCTGCGGTAAGGACGGCATCGTCATTATCAAACCCCGGGATGATGTGTCCGAAATGCTTAAGCCCTTCCAGTATGTCATTTTCGATATAATCCGGATATATCCCCCGCAGATTCGCCGCACAGACGGCTCCCTTGTGAGTCCCGGCATTAAGGGGCTCTATAGTCTTTGACGCAATGTTATCCCGGAAATCTCCCAGTCTTTGCACCGGCATTTTGCCATTGCACAGGTCAAATGTCTTCTTTTCCATATCTTCCTGAAATTGCATGAGGCGAAGGGGGCTGTCCCCTTCTATATCATCGGGAGAAACCGTAACTACTATGGCGCTGTTTGCGTTAGCACCCGCCCTGTCTGCATAGCTCATGCCGTTTACGCATAGAAATCCGGCTTTGGATGAGGAATTTACCACATATCCTCCGGGGCACATGCAAAAAGAATATACACCCCTGCCGGATGAAGTCTTTGCAGTAAGCTTGTAGGGCGCTGCGGGAAGATTAAGTTCGCCCCCGGACACTCCATAGGAATATATATCTATCATATCCTGGGGATGCTCTATCCTGTATCCGAGAGCAAGAGGCTTTGCTTCTACTCTGATGCCTCCTCTTTGCAACATGGAAAATGTATCCCTTGCTCCGTTTCCTATGGCAAGAACAGCGCAATCGGTATCAATCTTGCTGCCGTCATTAAAAATCAAAGTCAATCCGTCAAAGCGCTTTGCTATATCATCAAGCCTTGTATTAAACCTGAATTCACCGCCGCATCGCTCTATTTCAGAGCGGATATTCTTTAGAATTTCTATAAGACCATCTGTACCGATATGAGGCTTTGCATCATATAATATGCTTTCATCCGCACCAAAGCTTACAAAATCCTTAAGGAAAGCCCTTACCATACCGCTTCTGTCATGTATGCCCGTATTAAGCTTGCCGTCGGAAAATGTACCGGCGCCCCCTTCTCCGAAGACAGCATTTGATTCTTCATCCAAACACCCGTATTCCCAGAACCTGCCAACATCTGCCTTTCTCTCTTCTACTTTCTTTCCCCTCTCAATAATAAGAGGTTTAAATCCTGCCCTGGCAAGATAAAGCCCGCAGAAAAGCCCGGCCGGTCCCGCACCAGTGATAACAGGTCTTCCGTTCATATGCTCCGTGCCGGTTTTCTGAAATACAAACTCTTTTTTGTTTACTTCAGCGATATTCCTGCTTTTAATCTTGTATGAAAAGGGGATATCGGCTTCTACAGTATAGACGTAATAAAGATCGGGCTTCTTTCTGCAATCCAAAGAGCGCCTGACAAGAGTAAATTCCGGGACATCCCCGGCCTTTATCCGAAGAGATTTTGCTATTGCATTTATAAAATCAGCCTCACTGTGATTTACGGGAAGCTTGATATTGTTAATCCTTATCATAATAAAAACCCATATTAAATATTTCAGGCCGGACTATTTGTCCGACCCGAAAAGTTTTTAACTGTTGAAATATTCCAAGATATCCGGCAGCACCTCGTCCACCTTGTCATTATCAATCTGGCAGGTGCCTGCGTTCTTGTGACCGCCGCCGCCATACTTAAGACAGATGTCGCCGATATTCTTGTCCACATCCTCCGAGTCAGTAAATATGGACTTTCCTATCATAACAGCAGTATTTTGTTTCTTGAAGCCCCATGCTACATGGATGGAAAAATATGCTTCGGGGTAAAGGGCATATACGAAGAATCTGTTACCCGTATATATAACGTCTTCATTCCGCAGGTCTATAACAACACATCTTCCGTTGATTTTTGAAATACGCTCCAACTGGCTTTGGAATTTCTCCTGCTGATCAAAATACATATCAACGCGTTCTTTCACATCAGGATGGGCAAGAACCTCGTCTATGGAATGGTCAAGGCAATAGTCGATAAGCTCCATCATAAGATCGTAATTGGATATGCGGAAATCATGGAATCTGCCAAGTCCCGTTCTTGCATCCATCATGAAGTTAAGAAGCACCCATCCCGAAGGCTTAAGCACCTCTCCTTTTGCAAAATCGGCAGAATCGCCCTTATCTACGGCTTCCATGATCTCGTCTGTTATTCTGGAAAGATCGTAGTCTTTGTCTTTGTAATAGTTGTAGACCACCCTTGCTGCGGATTTTGCGTCCTTTTCGATGATCCATTTGCCGTCGGAAACAGCATCGGAATTTCTCGAAAGCTCGGATTCATGATGATCAAAACACAGACCCACCCTGGGGTCATAAGGAAGATTCGTCGTTATATCTTCCTTGGAAAGCTCAATCTTTCCGTCCTGCACATCCTTGGGATGTACAAAGGAAATCTCATCAATGAGCTTGATCTCCTTTAAAATCATTGCGCATACAAGACCATCAAAATCACTGCGGGTAACCAGTCGCATATTATGCCTCCTCATCTTCCTTTACAAAGCCGTATGCCTGACGAACCAAAGTCTCTATTTCGTCGCAAATCTCCGGGTTTTCCACCAGATATTGCTTGGCATTCTCACGACCCTGACCTATTTTTTCACCTTTATAAGCATACCACGCTCCGCTCTTTTCTACAACATCTTTTGCAACGGCAAGGTCAATTATATCACCCTCCCGGGAAATTCCCTTTCCGAACATAATATCAAACTCCGCTGTCTTAAAGGGAGGAGCCACTTTGTTTTTCACGATCTTTACCTTTGTATGGTTGCCGATCATCTCGCCACCCTGCTTCAAGGTTTCCGTTCTCCTGACATCAATACGGATGGATGAATAGAATTTAAGAGCCCGGCCGCCTGTAGTAGTCTCGGGGTTTCCGAACATAATGCCGATCTTTTCCCGAAGCTGGTTTATGAATACGACGATACAGTTTGACTTGCTGACAATAGCGGTAAGCTTGCGCAAAGCCTGGGACATAAGGCGGGCCTGAAGACCCACGTGTGAATCTCCCATCTCCCCGTCTATCTCCGCCTTGGGAACAAGAGCTGCGACCGAATCCACAATAACTATGTCAACCGCTCCGGAGCGCACCATGGTCTCACAGATCTCAAGAGCCTGCTCACCGCTGTCGGGCTGGGAAATATACAGCTCGTCTATATCAACACCGATATTCTTCGCATATACGGGATCTAAAGCATGCTCCGCATCTATGAAGCCCGCTATGCCTCCCCGGCGCTGCACCTCTGATACCATATGAAGAGCAACCGTAGTCTTTCCGCTGGACTCGGGCCCGTATATCTCGATAATACGGCCTCTGGGAACTCCGCCAACCCCAAGGGCAATATCAAGGCTCAAAGAACCGGTGGGAACTGTCTCTATCCCCATATTGACCGTAGCGTCACCCAGCTTCATGACCGCACCCTTTCCGTATTGCTTTTCAATATGGGAAATAGCTGCGTCAAGTGCTTTTAATTTTTCCTGCTTATTATCCTCTGACATAATACACCTCCTGCGAACGTCCGTTCGTTGATGCTTATACTATAATACATAATAATCCCGTTGTCAACAGTTTTTCGAATCTTTGTTCGTTTTTTGGAAATGCGCCCTGACAAAAGCGCCTCAGAAAGTATGCCCACGGCACATCTGAAATTATATTACCCCGGGAATCAAAATGTCAATATTTTCTCAAAAAAAGTTGAAATATTTCAGTTAAGTAGTTATTATATCAATGTTTGTTTTTTACCCTTCGGGGCATATCACTTCATACAGGTAAGAAAAATTGAGTTTCAAAATAGCGCTGTGCGACATCAGCAAGGAAAATCAAAAGTCATTAAAGCGAAGGATCCTGGACTTTGACGAAAATGCGGAAGTTGTATATTTCAACGACGGCGAGACTCTTATTTGCGCAAAAGAGCAATTTGACGCAGTCTTTTTTAATTTTGACTCCGATGACGAAGCGTCCCTGGATATGGCGGTAAAGCTCCGTATCCACAAAAAATCCACGCCCTTTGTTATATATTCAACAAATCCCAAAAGAATCGGTGATGCTTCAAAGCTGCGTATTTCGAAGGTTTTATATTTTCCTATTAAGGATGAGATTCTTTTTGAACTCTTAAGGATTATTAAATCCAGAGCAAAAGACAACTTTGAATACGTTTTTCCAATAAAGGACGGTCAAAGGCGCATACGGGCGGGAAACATAGTCTATGTAGACGGAAAAGATCCCTACAGACCTGTCATACACCTTACAAACGGCGAAAATATCGCTGCTTCCGAGATTATGGATCAACTGGTATTAAAGCTGAAATCCGACTCATTTATCCGGGTGCACAAATCCTATATCGTATCCCTTCGTTATATAAACGAGCTTTGCGATAAACACATTACGATGCAATATACCAATACCAATATACCGGTAGATCGAAAATACAGAAACAAAACAAAAGAAAAATTCTACGAGGAGATAAGGAGCAGAGCTGTTTTGCTCTGAAAAGAAATGAAATCATTAGCGGAATTAAGAAATAAAAAATTGGAGAAATTGCTGGAAAGCGGCGATTTTGAATCATTTAAAACAATAGACACCATTCTTATGGCGGTGCTTTTTCTTTCGGTATGCCCGGTGGCCGCATTTTTGGTCTATATTTTAACACTGGACAGAGAGCTTGTTCAGTCGGAAATCAAAATCATGCTCATACTCTCTTTGGCATGCATTCTCATTGACATCGGTGTGTCCCTGAAGCTTTTTTATGACAGATCTCTGGAAAAGGGAGTAACGGAAGCCCGCCTTCTTGAGATGCTTCAGCAAAAAACGGAAGAAAACTTCCATATGGAAGCCGCCTCAAATATACGCTACAACGAGACAATAGACGACATCCAGAAAAAAGTGCATATGCTTTCCAAAGTCAACAATTCCGAGGATATCGACCGCCAGCAGAAGCTGGATTCTCTTATAGATGATTTGGAAGAAACATATGTTGAAAATGCGAAGAAAATACCGGAATACACGGATAACAAATTCATAGATTCAATTATATACAAAGTAACAAACGACCATCCGGATATTGCCCTTACATGGCGGGGAAAGGTTCCCGGAGACTTAAAGTTCACGGAATATGAGCTGTCCACCATATTCTATATTCCCCTTAACCTTGCCTTTGATAACGCAGCCCAGGACGGATGCAGCGCCATGGTGTCGGAAATAAGATTTTCGGGAACAACCATGTACCTTCTCATAATGCAAAAGGATTCCTTCTCCACAGACAAATGGAATCTGATGGAAGAAGAAATCCCTTCAAACATATCATACGATCATCAATATGAACTTAAAATACTTTACAGCCTGTTAAAGAAAAAAGAATCATTCTTTTCCGTTTATTCAAAGGACGGTGCGGGATATTGCGAGATAATAATCCCCTCTGCGTGCCTCTCCGTCCAGGCGCCATTTGTGGACTAAATAGCGTTCTTCGCTTTGCTGTCAGATGGGATGCCACAAAGCGAGTTCCACAGGCTGCGCAAGCAGCCGAGGACAATGTTTGAGCGACTGGCGCCCATCTGACAGCCCTTTATTAAACCCTGATTTCTTCTTCGGCGCCTAGGACGTCTTTATTGGCCTCGAGGACTGGGTTTACATAATCTCGAAGATATACTTCCACCTGCCTGGGGGCGCGGCCCACATAATCCGAAGGATTGATGTAGGACTTTAATTCTTCCGCAGTCACGTGGAATTTGGCGTTATCTGCGATAAGCTCAAAGAGGTTGTTTTCAAGCCCCTCTTCCTTCACGCGCCTTCCTGCCATCATGGACATTTCCCGGATTTCTTCATGAAGCTCCTGACGGTTTCCGTCATATTTATTTACCTCATCCATCATAATGTTTTCCGTAGCCATAAAGGGAAGCTCAGCCATCAGATGAGCCGTAATCACCTTGTCGTAGACCTTAAGGCCGTCGGATACGTTCATGCAAAGGTTTAATATGCCGTCACAAGCAAGAAAAGCCTCTGGCACGGAAAGACGCTTGTTTGCGGAGTCGTCCAGCGTGCGCTCAAACCACTGCCCTGCGGAAGTAACGGCGGGGTTTAGCGCATCTATCATAAGATACCTGGACAAAGACGCAATACGCTCCGAGCGCATGGGATTTCTCTTATAAGCCATGGCAGATGAGCCGATCTGGTTCTTCTCGAAGGGCTCTTCTATCTCCTTTAAATGCTGAAGAAGACGGATATCGTTCGAGAATTTATGAGCGCTTGCCCCGATGCCCGCAAGGACATTAAGAACCCGGGTATCTGTCTTTCTACTATAGGTCTGCCCGGATACGGGTACACAGGAGGCAAATCCCATCTTCTTTGCAATCATGGGATCAATCTTATCTATGGTCTCGTTATCCCCCTCAAAAAGCTCAAGGAAGCTTGCCTGGGTACCGGTAGTACCCTTTGAACCCAAAAGCTTTAAGGAATCGGATACATAATCAAGGTCTTCAAGATCCATCATAAATTCCTGGATCCAAAGCGTCGCCCTCTTTCCTACCGTAGTAGGCTGGGCAGGCTGAAAATGCGTAAATCCAAGGGTAGGAAGATCCTTATATTTATCAGCAAATACCGCCAGATTGTTTATAACATTAAGAAGCTTTTTCCTTACAATGGCAAGAGCCTCTTTCATAAGGATAATGTCCGTATTATCCCCTACATAGCAGCTGGTAGCTCCAAGGTGTATAATGCCGGAAGCCTTGGGACACTGCTGTCCGTAGGCATATACATGGCTCATTACATCGTGGCGGACTATCTTTTCCCGCTCCTTTGCAACTTCAAAATTAATATCCTCAGCATGAGCCTTTAATTCTTCTATCTGCTCATCGGTAATCCGCTCAAGACCCAGCTCCTTTTCCGTTTCGGCAAGGGCTATCCAAAGCCTTCTCCAGGTGCGGAATTTCTTTTCCGGAGAAAAGACGTATTGCATTTCCTCTCCCGCATAGCGGGCAGAAAGGGGACTTTCGTATTTTGTATTATCTGTACTCATCTTTCAAATTCTCCTCTGATATCGTATTTAGGCGGCTCTAAGGGGTATTCTCCGTTAAAGCATCCCTTGCATATGGAAAGACCTCCCGCCATCTCCTTAAGCCTGTCAATATTTAAATATGCCAGGGAATCTGCGCCTATAATGCGCCTTATCTCCTCAACATCCCTGCCGTTTGCGATAAGCTGGTCTTTTTCGGGGATATCGATTCCAAAATAACATGGATATCTAAAGGGCGGAGAGCTTATGCGCACGTGGACTTCCTTTGCTCCTGCTCGCCGCACCATGTCAACTATCTGGTCACTGGTGGTGCCCCGGACGATGGAATCATCCACCATGACCACGCGTTTTCCGCGCACCGCCTCCGCAAGTACATTAAGCTTTATCCTGACAGCGGATTCCCGGCTTGACTGGCCGGGCTTTATAAATGTCCTGCCCACGTATGTGTTTTTCACAAATGCGGGACCGTAAGGGATGCCGGAAGCCATGGAAAATCCAAGAGCCGCTCCGTTTCCGGATTCGGGAACGCCTGTTACAAGGTCTGCCTCAACAGGAGAATCCTCGTAGAGAAATCTTCCTGCGTTTATCCTTGCTCTGTTAATCCCGACTCCGTCAAATACGCTGTCTGCCCTTGCAAAATAGATGTATTCAAAAATACACCTTGCCTGGTCTTCCTCCGGCAAACATAAGGAGGTATCAGAGACCAGTCCTTCTTCTTTTGTAACAGTGACCATTTCGCCGGGGCGCACATCCCGGACGAATTCCGCACCTATGGTGTCGAGGGCACAGCTTTCCGAAGCCAGTATCCAGGCGTTCCCACGCCGGCCGATACATAAAGGCTTAAACCCATAAGGGTCTCTTATTCCGATTAATTTGCGGGGGCTCATTACGACTATGGAAAAAGCTCCTTTTATGCGCTGCGCCGCACGAAGGACAGCCTCCTGCACCGTAGCCGAATTAAGCCTTTCCCTGGCTATAATATATGCGATCACTTCCGTATCTATAGTCGTCTGGAAAATAGCTCCCGTCTGGCTTAATTCATCTTTAAGCTCGGGAGCGTTTATAAGATTGCCGTTGTGGGCAAGGGCAAGAGTTCCCTTTACATAATTCAAAACCAAGGGCTGGGCATTTTCATGGGTGGACTCCCCTGCAGTAGAATACCTGCAATGCCCTACTCCGATATCGCCCTTCATGGCGGAGAGATTATCCGAATCAAACACCTCGTTTACAAGACCCATGCCCTTGTGGCTTATAACCTTGCCCTTGGGCCCTTCGGTATCGGATACGGCTATGCCGCAGCTTTCCTGTCCCCTGTGCTGGAGGGCAAACAATCCATAATAGACCGTGCTTGCCACGTCTTCTCCGTCAAGGTCATATATACCAAAGACCCCGCATTTATCCCGAAGTTTGGAATTGTCGTTAAAATCGTTCATCATCATAAAGCTTTCTAATAAAATGCCGAAATCCATCCGGCGTCTACGCTGCACTTGGCATGATAACCCGACGGGGCTTCCATGTCAAGAATTCACACCTTTTTTCTATAAATTTCCACTTAAGGAAACGCTGATTTGATACATTTATTTACTTATAATATCAGCGTTTCCTTAAACACAATTTCCGCAAAGTCTGCCCGTAGACCAGGCAATCTGAAGATTGTATCCTCCCGTAAGGGCATCCACATCCAATACTTCTCCCGTAAAGTAAAGCCCGTGCACAAGCTTTGACTCCATGCTGGATGGGTCTACTTGTTTTATATCAACCCCGCCCCCCGTAACCACGGCTCGCTCAAATCCGTCGGTGCCTGTAATGGTCATCGGGAAAGCTTTTGCGGTTTCAAGGAGGCTTTGCCTTTGGGCTTTATTTATATCATGAACCTTTGCTGCGGGGTCTATTCCCGCATTCTTTAGGACAAAAGGAATAAGAGCAAATGGAAACATGCCGGATAAAGCATTTTGGATATCTTTATTTATGTTCTTTTCAAAATCCCGCAAAATCCTTGCGTCGAATTTTTCTTTGTCAAGGGCGCTTTTAAGGTCAATATAAGCCTTAAGCTCTTCTCCCTTCGCTATACGCTTTCCGCAAAGGGCTGAAGCCGTAAGGGCAAGGGGACCGCTTATGCCCGTTTGGGTAAATAAAAGCTCCCCAAAGCCGTTATACAGCTCCTTTTTGCCGTCTGTAACCTTAAGGGTTACATTTCTTAAAGAAAGCCCGGTCAGAGCCGAAAGCTCTTTTTCTTTTAACGTAAGTGAAACAAGGGATGGATAGGTGTCGTTTATTTTATGCCCCGCCTTCTTTGCGAAAGTATAGCCGTCGGGACAGGCTCCCGTAAGAGGATAAGACAGTCCTCCCGTTGCTATAACGACACTGTCGTAATCTTCTTTTCTATCCTTTGGGGAGGCTTTCGGGAAAGCTCCCGAAAGCTTTGAAACCACGGCTTTGACGACTCCGTCGGATATTACTATATCCTTTACTTCTTCATTTAAAAGAAGCCGTACATCAAGCTCTTTCATGCGGTTTGTCAAAGCCTTTATAACATCGGACGACCGGTCTGACTTGGGGAAAACCCTGTTTCCCCGCTCTGTTTTTAAGGGAAGTCCCAACTCTTCAAAAAAATCCATTACCGCATAAGAATCAAAAGAATATACTGCACTGTATAAGAATTTGGGATTTGAAATAACATTCTCAAAAAAATCAGCCGCATCGCAGGCATTAGTCAGATTACACCTTCCCTTGCCCGTTATAAAAAGCTTCTTTCCGGCTTTTTCGTTCTTTTCATAGACGGTGACATCACAGCCTCTTTGTGCCGCAGTGACGGCGCACATCATGCCGGATGCCCCTGCCCCTATTATTGCGACCTTACTCATGAATCACCATCCGCCCCTTCAAGCTTAAACCGGACGCTGTCGTCTAAATATTCCAGGTCATCCTTTCCCGGAACTCCGAATTCATCAAAAACGCTCTCCATTATATCCACGGAATGGATATATTCTTTGTTTTTCTTCTTTGACAGACCGATTATCAAAGCGTTTGCAAGGCTCATGGGAGCTGCCATGGATTCAACTACGGAGGAAAGGTCGCTTTTTGCGATAAGATTGCATGAAGAATATAAATTAACCGGAGCGTTCACGCTGTCTGAAAGGGTTATGACTCCGGCGCTTAAGCTGTTTGCATATTCAAGAGCCTTCAGGGTAAGTACGGAATATCTGGGAAAGCTTATGCCTATGATAACGTCCTTTTTAGATATATGAATAAGCCTTTCAAAGACTTCGCTGGCATTTCCCGTGGAAATTACCCGCACATCCTCAAACATATACCCCAAATGATATCCCAGATAAGATGTCAAAGGAGCGCATCCCCGAAAGCCCACAACATAAATACGGTGAGCCTTTAAAAGCATGGATATGGCCATTTCAAAGACGTCTTCATCTGCCATCGAAATTGTTTCCTTAATTCTTTCCATATCCGCATAAAGAACGGACTTAAGCGTCCCTTCCCTGCCCGCATCGTCGTATTTTATTTTGTTTTCTTCTTTGGATGAAAGCCTGTCTTTAAGGACGGAGGATAAGGCTTTCTGGAATTCGGGATAGCCCTTGTAGCCAAGCTCCGCCGCAAAGCGAACCACAGTGGATTCAGATAAACCCACCTTTTCACCAAGCTTTGACGCCGTAAGGAAAGCCGCCGTATCCACATGATCCGTAAGATAAGTGCAAAGGCGCTTCTGGCCTCTGCTCATGCCGGGATACCGGTTATTCATTCTGTTAAAAACATCGTTTGACTGTTTCATACGTGATAAACCTCGGTGAAAGCCTCTTCTCTGAACCCGTCTACCGCACCGTTTTCAAGAACAGGCAGCTCGCTTTTGGACGAAATCCCAAAGCATCGCAAAAATTCATCCGTAGTCCCGAATAAAAGGGGCTTTCCCGGAGCATCAAGACGCCCCATCTCACGAACAAGCCCAAGATCCACAAGGCGGTTTACGGCGTGATCGCTGGATACACCCCGGATTTTTTCTATTTCTACTCTGGTTACGGGCTGCCTGTAGGCTATTATGGAAAGAGTCTCCATAACAGAATCCGTAAGCTGGTATTTGTGCTCGTTATTTACCACGCCCGTAAGATAAGGATACATTTCCTCCTTCGTGCACAGCTGGTAGCCGTTTCCGATATCCTTAAGGCAGATGCCGCTTGCTTCGTCTTCGTATTTAAGGCTTAGCATTTCAAGGATTTCCCTTGTTTTTTGCTTATCTACATTAAGAGCCTTTGAGAGCCTGTCCAAAGTCACTTTTTCTCCGGAGGCAAAAAGAATGCTTTCCGCAGCCGCCTGAAGACGGGCTGTATTTACATTTTCAAGATTCTCGTTTTCCACGATTGATACCTCAAAGCGCCTTTATTTTTTCAACGGCCTTTTCTATGCCCACTACCTCAAGAGAAGCGAAATCCCCCTCATCACAGGCTTTTGCATAGGAAGAATCCATGGGAAGAAGCCCTATAACCTCTGTCCCTGCCTCGTCTGCGGCTTCCTGCGCCCTGCTTTCACCAAATACCGAGATTTTCTCTCCGCAATGAGGACAGAGCATATAGCTGTAGTTTTCTACGATACCCAGGACGGGTATATTCATCATGGTAGCCATGTTGTAGCATTTTTTTACAATAAGGCTCACAAGATCCTGGGGACTGGTAACTATTACAAGCCCGTCCAAGGGAATGGACTGGAATACCGTAAGAGGCACATCCCCTGTTCCGGGAGGCATATCAACAAAAAGATAATCAAGCTCTCCCCAGACTACGTCTGTCCAGAACTGCTTTACTGTCCCTGCTATAATGGGACCTCTCCAGACAACGGGAGCTTCCTCGTCCTGAACAAGCAGGTTAAGAGACATAATCTTTGTACCGTCTTTTGCGGGAATGGGGATAACACCGTCTTCGCTGCCTACGGCTGGTCCGTGAATTCCGTACATCTTGGGTATGGAAGGACCCGTAATATCCGCATCCAGGATGCCGACTTTATATCCTGCCTTTGTAAAGGCAGATGCAAGGGAACCCGTCACAAAAGACTTGCCCACGCCGCCTTTTCCGCTGGCAACGCCGATTACCTTGCCTATCTTTGACGCTTTATTAAGCTCCTCTATAAAGCTCTGGGGAGTACTTTCACAGTTCCCTGCGCTTTCACATCCCTCGCAGGAAGATTTATCACATGTGTTCTCATTGTTTGACATAATGAGCCTCCTTAATTATTTTTTTCATGAAACTATACTTTATACTTCAAGCCTTATAGTTGTCAAGTTAAATATGTGAAGTCTTTATAATAAAAACAACCCGGCGGAACATTGTCCGGCCGGGATATTGATATGTCACACGATGATAGCGATACAATCTAAAAATTTTACGCCCTAACCAAGTCAACATCCTTATCCTGATATGCAAAGCTTTCCTTATAAACAGTTTCCGGTGCCACATCAATTTCACCATCTTTCCAGGTTATAACCCCGTGAAAAAGCGCAGGATTATTACAAATCGACTCATCCCTAAGCGAAGCAAACGCCGACCCCGTAAGAACAGCTGTGTCAAACAATCTCTTTTCTCCTGTAGAAAATGTAACAATCAAAACGCCACCGCATACAGCCTTGACATCAACCACCTTAATACCATCGTCCAAATTTCCTGCATAACAAATATCATCAACAATATACATATCTCACGCATCCCTCATCATTTCATAGGCGGAATTTTGTCAAAATGCTCTCCTCTCACCGCTTGATTCCACGCCTTACAGGCTTCTTCTTCGTAAAAAGCCAACCAGCCGGTAACAATTTTAAACTGCTTATGAGGTAACTACCCTGCCAATAATTCTCCATCAATAGAAACAGCTGCCTCATATTCACCATAATAAACATGAACATGAGGTTTATTATGCTGACCGGTATCTTTAAACAACATATAAATTACCATTCCGCCAAACCGACTTAATTCTGGCATCTCTATCTCGCGGATGCGCCATAAGCCTTTCCGGCTTTAATACACTTAAAATCAAGATTTTCCATTTCCAAAGTGTACGCCCTG
>CAJOQM010000055.1 GCA_905236845.1 uncultured Lachnospiraceae bacterium
AAATTATTAATATGAAGATTTATGCTGAAATAAAGCGAAACCGCCGCAGTAAATCTGCGACGGTTTTAACAGCCCCACAAGGATTCGAACCTTGGAATGACGGAGTCAGAGTCCGTTGCCTTACCGCTTGGCGATGGGGCTATATTAAATTGTAGTACTACCAAACATACCCGAACGAAGCATCGGCGTTACCAACATGCTTGCGCAATGGGGCTATATTAAAAATATTTAATTTTTTCAGCTTCCCGGACGAAGCATCGGCGTTTTTCGGCAGCGACAAAAATTATATACCATTGCTTTGGAAAAAGCAACTGTTTTTTTTATTTTGCCGGATTTAGGCGGTTTTGCCGAAGTGAAAAGTTTATTTCCGTTCTGAAGGGGAATAGGAAAAAATTAAATAATTTATAGGGTTTTGTTTTGCCTAAAATTTTCCGTGACGAAAGGCTGTAAAAGTGTTAGAATATATACGTTAGCCTATTAACAAGCAGCCGGGGAGGGTAATTCATGGCAGGTTCTCAAATACTTACCCAAAAATATTATTCCAGAGGCGACAGAAATGTCACTATAAATGCGGCTTCCGGGCATTTTGTGACCGGTAGCTCCCATGTGAATTATTTCGTGGATATCTCCAGACTTAATATGCGCGTGAAGGAATCCATGGGTGCAGCAAGGGCGCTTCGGAACATGCTTATAAACAACGTAACGGAGATTGATACTATCGTATGCCTTAGCGGTATGCAGATGCTGGGAGGATTCCTGGGTCAGGAGATGGAATCCGGCGGATTTACCACAAAGAATTCCCACAAGACCATGTACGTCGTAGAGCCCCAGGAGAATTCTCTCCATGAATATATGTTTGCAAACAGCGCCCGCATGGCTATAGGGGGCAAGAACTGCCTTATCCTTGAAGGTGCTCTGAACACGGGAGATACGGCGAAGCGCCTTGCGGAGTGTATAGAATATTACGGCGGCAGCGCCGTGGGTGTGGCGGCAGTCTTTTCTACCGTAAAGGAGATAGACGGTCTTTCGGTTTATTCCGTTTTTGATACGGAGGATTTGCCCGGATACGGCTCTTACAGCCGGGAGGATTGTCCGTTTTGTAAAAAAGGATTAAAGCCCGATGCATTGGTGAACAGCTCGGGATATGCAGTGCAGATAATGTAAAGGGGGGAAGATATGGATAGCGAAGCTAGAAGGAGGATAGACCTCCTCTTTGACGAAAACAGTTTTGTGGAGACGAAAGAGGCGGTAGCAGAGGGAGTCATCACCGGATACGGCCAGGTAGGCGGATGCCCGGTATTTGCATTCATACAGGATAGCAGCGTAAAAGGAGGATCTGTAGGCATGGCGCATGCAAGGAAGATTTGCTCCATATACGAGATGGCTGTGGATGCCGGCGCTCCCATAGTGGGATATCTGGATTCCGCCGGAATCCGTCTTTCGGAGTCTTATGACGGTGCGGCGGCTACGGCGCTTTTAAGCTCGGTAAGCGCAAGGGCGGCAGGATATATTCCCAGAATATCCGTGATCTACGGGCAGGCGGGAGGTATCATGTCCCTTATAGCTGGGCTTTCTGATATCGTATGCATGGAAAATGACGCAAAGAAATTCATAAATTCTCCGGATGCCATAGAGGGTATTTCAAAGGATAAGAAAGATATCTCCTCGGCAGAATGTGCATATAATGAGCTTGGGACAGCGGATTTTATCGGATCCGATGAGGAGACGGCGGGGTATGTAAGAGACATAATCACGCACCTTCCTTTAAATGCAAAGAGCAAATCCTTCGTTCAGGAAATCGGCGATGTAATAGATGATCTGAACAGAGCCAGCAACCTGGAACCATACAAAAACGACATTCCTGCTTTTTCGAAGGAGCTTTCAGACGGCGGCTTCTATATTCCCTTTAGGGACGGCTTTGCGAAGGATATGGTGGCCGGTTTTATCTCTCTGGGGGGCATTACCGTCGGAGTCTTCGGGAATAACGAAGCCGGCACGGATGAGGGGAGTGCTTATCTTACCCCCGGCGGCATGAATAAGGCGGCGGATTTCGTAAAGATGTGCTGCGCCTTCCATGTGCCCGTGCTTTCGCTTATTAACGTAAAAGGCTATGAGCGCAGGCTTCACACAGAAAAGTGTATGCCCCGGGCAATGAGAAATTTTGTCAGTGTATATGCAAATGCGCCTGTCCCGAAGATTGCCCTGAATATAGGAGATTCCGCAGGGACGGCATATCTTGCTTACGGCTCTCACGAAGGCGGAGCTGATTTGGTGTATGCGTGGCCGAACGTAAATATGGCTTTGCTTTCCGATGAGGATGCGGCTATGATAGCGGGAGCGGATGCACAAAGCTACGAAGACGGATTGCAGGCGGCTCTTTCATCGGGCGCCGTGGATAAGGTGATAAACCCGGCTGACACCAGGAAATACCTTATTTCTGCTTTTGGATTGCTTTTGGAAAAAGACCCCGGCAGACCCCTGATGCCGGACGGTCCTCGGGAGCGCATAAAAAACGGCCTGGGAAAGCTGCTTAGACGATAAGGGAAAGGGGGATTTTGCATGAATAGCGGAACGAGTGTAACTATAGGCGAGGCGGCTCTTAATGTGGTCATCGGAATGAGCACGGTCTTTGTTATTCTGATACTCATAAGCCTTATCATTTACGCATTTTGCATCATTCCGAAGATACAGGATATGTTTGCAAAGGGCGGTGTAAAGCTCCCCGAAGAAGATGAGGATGAATTTACGGTGGCTCTTTCGGCGTCGGGAGGAGTTACGGCGGCCGGAGCCGCATCCGATACCGGGGGAGCTGCATTTGGGCAGCAGGATGAACTGATAGCTGTAATAGCCGCCGCCATATCGGCGGGAACGGGGCTTTCGACAGACAGCTTTGTAGTAAGATCAATAAGGAGGAGATGAAAATGGCAATAAAGGAATATACGATTACCGTAAACGGTACGGCATATGATGTAACTGTAGAAGAAAAAGGAGCATCCGCAGGAGCACCGGCAGCAGCAACGCCTGCTGCAAGCGCAGCTCCTGCTCCTGCAGCAAAACCCGCAGCTTCATCGGGCGCAGGCTCGATTAAGGTAACGGCAGGCGCAGCAGGCAAAGTCTTTAAGATATCCGCAAGTGCCGGAAACGAGCTTAAGGCAGGCGATACCATTATGGTTCTTGAGGTCATGAAAATGGAGACACCGGTCGTAGCGCCTAAAGATGGTGTTATAGCTACGATAGACACTACGGAAGGCACCATGGTGGAGGCCGGTGAACTTCTTGCAACTATGAACGAGGCCTGACGGGAGGTTTTGTATGAGCTATATAGCGCAGACTTTGGGTAATCTTATCCATCAGACAGCGTTTTTCAACCTGACGGTAGGCAATTTCGTCATGATAGCCGTGGCGTGCGTGTTTTTGTACCTGGCTATTGCAAAGGGTTTTGAGCCCCTTTTGCTTGTGCCTATTGCCTTTGGAATGCTTCTGGTAAATATTTACCCGGATATTATAGCTGCTCCCGCCGAAAGCTCCAACGGTACGGGAGGGCTGCTTTATTATTTCTATCAACTGGATGAATGGTCCATACTCCCGTCGCTTATATTCCTGGGAGTCGGCGCAATGACAGACTTTTCGCCGCTTATCGCAAACCCCATATGCTTTGTCATGGGTGCTGCGGCGCAGTTTGGTATATACGGCGCCTATCTTATGGCTATTGCCCTTGGATTTAACAACGAATCTGCGGCGGCCATCGCCATAATCGGCGGGGCGGACGGGCCTACGTCTATCTTTCTGGCGTCAAAGCTGGGGCAGACAGCTCTTATGGGACCAATAGCCGTGGCGGCATATTCCTATATGTCCCTTGTGCCTATTATACAGCCGCCTATAATGAAGGCGTTAACGACCAAGGAGGAGAGGAAGATTCACATGGAGAATCTTCGCCCGGTAAGCAAGCTTGAGCGTATACTTTTTCCCATCATCGTAACTATAGTCGTCTGCCTCCTGCTTCCCACGACGGCGCCCCTTGTAGGTATGCTGATGCTGGGAAATCTGTTTCGGGAGTGCGGCGTAGTCAGGCAGCTTACGGAGACGGCATCGAATGCCCTTATGTATATCGTAGTCATTTTGCTTGGTACATCCGTAGGTGCATCCACATCTGCCGAAGCCTTCCTTAACTGGAGTACGATAAAGATCGTTGTACTCGGGCTCGTGGCTTTTGCCGTAGCTACAGCGGCAGGCACTCTTTTTGGCAAGTTGTTATGTAAACTTACTCGTGGAAAGATAAATCCCCTAATAGGCGCCGCCGGAGTATCAGCCGTGCCCATGAGCGCCAGGGTAGCCCAGAAAGTAGGAGCCGAAGCGGATCCTACGAATTTCCTGCTTATGCATGCCATGGGACCCAATGTGGCAGGCGTTATCGGAACGGCGGTTGCAGCCGGCGTATTTATGGCGATATTTGGGGTATAAAGGAGAGAAGATATGTCAGAGAAAAGACCTGTAAAAATAATGGATACTACATTGCGTGATGCCCATCAGTCCCTGATTGCCACCCGCATGACTACGCAGCAGATGCTTCCCATAGTCTCCGCCATGGATGAGGTGGGTTATTATGCTGTGGAATGCTGGGGAGGAGCTACATTTGATGCATGCCTTCGCTTCCTTAAGGAAGACCCCTGGGAGCGCCTTCGAAAGCTCCGGGACGGCTTTAAGAAAACAAAGCTTCAGATGCTTTTCCGCGGCCAGAATATCCTGGGCTATAAGCCCTATCCCGATGATGTGGTGGAATATTTCGTGCAGAAATCCATTGCAAACGGAATTGATATCATAAGGATATTTGACTGCCTTAATGATGTGCGGAACCTGGAAACTGCGGTAAAGGCTACAAACAAAGAAAAGGGTCATGCCCAGGTGGCGCTTTCATATACTCTGGGTGACGCATATACGCCGGAATACTGGATGGAGACCGCAAAAAAGATAGAGGATATGGGAGCGGACTCTCTGTGCATAAAGGATATGGCGGGTCTCCTGGTGCCGAAAGCAGCGTATGAGCTTGTAAGCGCCCTAAAGAGCGCAACCTCCCTTCCCGTAGAGCTTCATACCCACTATACCTCGGGCGTTGCCTCCATGACGTATATGAAGGCGGTAGAAGCGGGGTGTGATATTATAGATACCGCCATGAGCCCCTTTGCGCTCGGAACGAGCCAGCCTGCTACGGAGGTTATGGTAGAGGCTTTTGCCGGGACGGAGTATGATACGGGTCTTGACCAGGAGAAGCTTGCGCCCATAGCGGATTATTTCCGCCCTTTAAGGGAGCAGGCTTTGGAAAGCGGTCTTATGAATCCCAAGGTTTTGGGAGTAAATATCCAGACCTTGAGATATCAGGTCCCCGGTGGTATGCTTTCAAACCTGATATCCCAGCTGAAAGAGCAGGGCAAGGAAGATAAATTTGAAGAGGTTCTGGCAGAGGTTCCCAATGTGCGAAAGGATCTGGGAGAGCCGCCGCTTGTAACCCCTTCGTCACAGATAGTGGGAACACAGGCTGTGTTTAACGTGCTTATGGGTGAGCGCTACAAGGTGGCAACTCAGGAGACCAAGGATATTCTCCTTGGCAGATACGGTCAGACCGTAAAGCCCTTTAATCCGGAGATAGTAGACCTTGTCCTTGGCGAAAGCAAGAAGGATGCGATTACCTGCCGTCCGGCTGATTTGCTGGAGCCCGGCTTAAAGAAGTTTGAAGAAGAGATGGTTGAATGGAAGCAGCAGGAAGAGGATGTTCTTTCATATGCTCTCTTCCCGCAGGTCGCTCTGGACTTTTTCCGGTATCGAAAAGCGCAGCAGACCGGTGTGGATATGGCGGTTGCGGATAAGGAAAACAAGGCTTATCCGGTATAAATGCCGGAAGCCTGAAATCTACAAAGGAAAATTACTGGAAGTTTTATAGGATATGAACAGAGTTTATTATTTTGACATTTGTGCTTTGCTTGTTCTGGTGCCGCTTTTGATATCAGATATCAGAAGAAAGCATTACAGGGGTAAGATTGGCAGGGTTTATGTGTGGCTTCTTACCCTGGTTTTGTTTGATACGGTTTTTGACAGTTTGCGTTCCGGACAGCTTACGACTCTTGGAACTATAGATCTGTCGTTTAAAGTAAAGCTTGTAAGCTGTTATATTCATTTTTATTTAAGAGCGCTTGTTACACCTGTTTACGTGCTTTTGATATCCCAGCTTACAGGATATTACAGCAAAATACGGGAAAGTCTTATTGGGATTTTGAGTTTTAATATTCCTGTCGCCCTGAATATGGCGATTCTTATTATAAATGTCTTTACGGGATGCATATTTACATATTCCGTGGAAGGAGACATAGTGCTGTATAATGTGGGTTCTTTGATAGCCGTTGTTTATTTTGTGGGATTTTGGTATGCGTTTTTTGCCTTGGTACTTGTCATGTTCTCAAGGGAGCGACTGGGAGTCGAAAAGGTTCTTGCAATAATTTCCTTTTATCCCATAAACATTGGAGCGATTATACTCCATCATATTCGTCCGGATACACTGATAGAAATGTTTGCTACAGCATTATGCCTGTTGATAATGCGTCTTTTTATTTTGCGTATTGATGAGGATATGGACACTACAAGCGGTGCTTCTTCATATATGGCGTTTAAAAGGGATGTGGACAATCTGTTCATTGGCAAAGAGGAGGCGATAGTCGTTTTCTTAAGGCTTCTGGACAATAAAGCTGTTCGCACCGTGCTGGGGAATCCGGTTTATGAGAAAATGCTTCGCAGGATAACGGACGGATTCATGCCTTCGCTTCATAAGAAAGGAATAAGGGCAGATATATATTTTCTGCACAACGGTATGTTTGCGGGGTTAATACATAACTATGCGAAGGCTGATGTTATCAGGGATTATACGAATTCGCTGCTGCCGGATCTCTTCGAGAGATTTGAGGTGGACGGAATAGACATTGATCTTAATGTGGCTGTATGTGTCGTCCGTATTCCGGAGGATATTGACAGTCCCGAATATCTGCAGTCATTTTCCGAATCATATCATTATACGATTCCGCCTAATAAGGCTGTGCTTTATTCACAGATGAAGCCCGACCGGGAATTTATGCTGAAGAACAACCTTGATTGTATTATAAGCCGGGCCATCTGCGACAATCATTTTGAAATGTATTACCAACCCATATATTCTGTGGAGACGGGCAGGTTTACATCGGCAGAGGCGCTGATCAGATTAAACGATCCCGAATACGGTCAGATTCAGCCCGATCTATTCATACCGGCGGCAGAAAAGAGCGGAGCTATTATTCAGATAGGAGACTTCGTGGTTGATTCTGTATGCCAATTCCTCTCAAGCGGCAAAGACAGGGAAATGGGTATAGAATATGTTGAGATCAATCTCTCTGTTATGCAGTGTATGCAGAAAAATACTGCAGTGAAGATAAAGAACTGCCTGGAAAAATATGATATAGAGCCCTCCAGGATCAATTTTGAGATTACGGAGACTATGGAAGACTATACCAATGATGCCATAATAAAGACAATGAATGTGATTTCCGAAAACGGCAATTCCTTCTCCCTTGATGACTATGGTTCCGGATATTCAAATCTTCACAGGGTAATGTCCTTCCCTTACGAGATTATAAAGCTGGATAAATCCCTCGTAAACGACCTTAAGGATGAGAGGTCGGAGATGGTGGTTGAGGAGACTATAAAGATGATAAAGGTATTTGGCTCAAAGATCGTAGTAGAGGGTGTCGAGGACGAAAAGGCGTACAACTGGTTTGCCGAAAGGGGCTGCGATTATATCCAGGGATTTTATTTTGCCCGCCCCATGCCGGAAAATGAATTTATAAATTTCCTGAATGAGAATAACGGATGAAAAGAGTAGTAAGGAAGCTTATTTATTTTTATATGATATTTGCCATGGCTTTAGGTGCGGTATCCGCAGGTTTTTTTGCGGTGCAATGCGACCAAAGCATAGCTTATGCCGCAAGCGTTAGCGCAAGGTGCAATGCGTCCCGGGATTTTGATGGATATTCTGCCAAGTGCGTGACCGTAGATAATGAGGATATTGCGTATACTGCAGGCGGGGTGAAATTGACTCAAAGGCGAGGCTCGAAGGTATACGATTCGGATTATGACAAATATTCGACGAATTACGTATACAATCAGCTTAGCTCTGCCAAAAGAGAGGTATGGGACAATCTAAACGATCTATGCCTTGATATACTTACGAACAGCGGAGACCTTGATAATTCAAATATAGGCTATGTGGCATATGACAGCGATGAAATGACGTCGAAGCAGGCATGCTATCTGGCATATCTTTTCATGCTCTCAAATCCCCAGTATTATTTCCTGAAATCCGAATTCTGGTATGGTTCTGATACGGCGGGCAACATGTATGTAACCATTATCGTATACGACGCTTTTGTAAGCGGAGCTGACAGGGCTGTCGCTACGGTTTCTTTCTTTGAGGAAGTGGAAAGCCGTGTTTCCGAAGGAAAAGCCATATCCGGCACGCAGGAGAAGGTGAATTATTTTTATAATTTAGTAACAGACAATGTGTCCTATGCGTCGAACACCTTTGACCAGAGCGCATACAGCGCCGTATGCCTGGGACAGACCGTATGTGCAGGATATTCCATGTATTTTTCCATGCTGTGCAACGCCGCTGATATAGACTGCGTATGCATAACCAGTAAAAAGCACGAATGGAATAAGGTCTGCATTGATTCAAACTGGTATAACGTGGATGTGACTTTCGGCGATTCCGGAACTAACGGGAGTCCGTATTATGACTATTATCTGCGTAGCGACAAAGCGTACAAGTCCCTTAGTTATTATGCTTACCATAAGGCACAGAGCTTTTGGAAGAAATATCTGATTACGTGCAAGCTGGATTCGGGGTCTTCTATGTATGAGAGGGGCTCTCTTCCCGCAGTTTCGGATAAGACCGCAAAGCCCGTGGTAAAATATAAGAAATCCGGCTCGAAATATGTCATAACCATCACGTGCAAGACCGACGGTGCAATCATTTATTATACAAAAAACGGAGCCAAGCCTACGGTGGCCGCCGGAAAATCTTTTAAGTATACAAAGAAATTTACGGTGGATTCATTAAAGAAGGCAAAGAAAGTTAAAGCCATAGCCGTAACCCCGGGATACAAGGTGAGCAAAGTGGCCAAAGCCAAAAAATCCTAAAAATCCGGGAATTTACTGAATTAAAAAAATACTTGACATCCATTTGCTATTGTTGTAATATATCCTAGCGTCATTTGAGACGCAGATGCGATAGTAGTACAGTTGGTAGTACGCCACCTTGCCAAGGTGGAGGTCGCGAGTTCGAGTCTCGTCTATCGCTCGCAGTGTTAATAAGCCGTCAGACCGGTGGGGTTTGACGGCTTTAATTTTAGGTGAAAGCGCATCAGGAGGAGAATATGTTCACTTATTCGGGTATCATCATGGCAATGACCATGGTGGCGTACCTGGCTCTGGTTATAGGGCTCGGGGTTTATTATTCAAAGAAAAACAGTAATGTCGATGATTTCTATCTGGGAGGAAGGCAGCTGGGACCATTGGTTACGGCTATGAGCGCAGAGGCTTCGGATATGAGTTCATGGCTTCTTATGGGGCTGCCCGGAGTGGCATATCTGTCCGGAGTGGCAGATGCGGGTTGGACTGCCATAGGTCTTGCAGTCGGAACTTATGTAAACTGGTTTGTTGTTTCAAAACGCCTTCGTATTTATTCACACAAGATAAACGCCATTACGATTCCTGATTTCTTCAAGAATCGCTATCATGACGAAAAAAATATTCTTCTTGGGATATCGGCCGTGGTCATAATAGTTTTCTTTGTTCCTTATACCGCATCGGGTTTTGCGGCCTGCGGAAAGCTTTTTTCTTCGCTTTTCGGGATGAATTATGAAAGCGCCATGATAATCTGCGCAGCCTGCATCATGGTTTATACTCTGCTCGGGGGATTCCTTGCGGCGTCTACCTCGGATTTTATCCAGAGTATAGTTATGACCATTGCTCTTATAGCGATACTTGTATTTGGCATATTCTCCGCAGGAGGCTGGGGAAATGTGGTTTCAAACGCCCAATCCATGGCGGGGTATTTAAGCCTTACGCAGATTTATGATCCTGAGAGCGGCACGGCCTCTGCTTATGGACTACTTACCATAGTATCCACCCTTGCCTGGGGACTTGGATATTTCGGCATGCCGCATATACTTCTTCGTTTTATGGCGATAGAGGATGAAGAGAGGCTTAAGCTTTCGAGGAGGATTGCTTCTGTCTGGGTAGTTATTTCCATGACTGTGGCGATTGTCATCGGTATCGTGGGAAATGCACTTTCTACGGAAGGTGTGGTGGATGTGCTTGAAGGCTCCGATTCGGAGACCATTATCGTCCGCATAACAAGCGTGCTTTCTGCGCTGGGACCTGTACCTGCCATAATAGCCGGTATAGTTATAGCCGGTATCCTGGCATCTACCATGTCTACATCGGATTCCCAGCTCCTTGCGGCTTCGTCATCCTTTTCGCAGAATCTTTGCCGCGGAGTGTTCAATATAAAGATGTCCGAAAAGACAGCACTTATGGTAGCAAGAATTTCGGTCCTCGGAATATCCGTTGTGGCGGTATTTCTGGCATCAAATCCGGACAGCTCCGTATTCCAGATAGTGTCATTTGCCTGGGCGGGATTTGGAGCTTCTTTTGGACCTGTTATGCTCTGCGCCCTGTTCTGGAAGCGCTCGAACAGGCAAGGCGCCGTTGCAGGTATGCTGACAGGCGGCATAATGATATTTGTATGGAAATTCCTGGTTCGTCCTTTGGGAGGGCTTTTGGATATATACGAGCTGCTTCCTGCGTTTTTATGCGCCCTTGCGGCTATTATAATCGTAAGTCTCATAACCCCTGCGCCGGATAAGGAAATCATTGAAGAATTTGAAAGTGTGCAGTAAACAATGAAAACCGTAAATGAAGTTCTGGTAAAATTTTATATTATAGCGACCCTTATTGTGATGCCTTTTTATGTTGAAAACGGGTATTTTAATACTTTGGATGCAAAGGCGCATATTTTCTGGGCGGCATCCGGTGTTCTTATGGGAGCCTGGGCGATGTTTTTTGTTATTAATTTCTTTATGAAGATGATAGCGCCGGCTCCGAAAAAGATCAAGAATCGGGGAAAAAAGGTTGAAGAGCCCGAGGCTTTATCAAAGGGCTTTGAGTTTTCGCTGCTTGATATAGCGGTTTTAGCGTTTGCTGCCGTTTCCGTGATTTCCTGGCTTTTTAGCGAATATGGCGACTATGCTCTTACCGGCTCCCAGGGCTGGAATATCGGCGCCTGGACTATTGTTGCCCTTGCTTTTACGTATTTTTTCGTATCGAGATGCTATAAACACGACAATTATCTGGTGGTTTACATAATAGGGGCTTGTCTCGTTTTGTATCTTCTGGCGTTATTAAACGGGCTTGATATAGATCCCCTCGCCATGCATACAAAGCTGGCGGAGTCGGAGCATTTTGAATATATAGCAACTATCGGAAATATAAACAGCTATTCGGGGTATTTATCTCTTACTCTTCCCGTTATAGCCTTTGTCTTTATAACAGATGAGAGAAAATGGTTAAGGATTCTTGCCGGATGCGCTGTGTTTTTAGGCGTTACCAATCTTATAGTGGATAATTCCGACGGCGCATTTCTTGGAGCGGGAGTCGCATTTATGTTTCTTATATATTATTGCCTTAAGGATGGGGCTCTTTATAAAAGGATGTTTGCGGTGGGAGTCCTTGCGGCTTCCGCATGCACATTTATGATGGCGCTTGTATCTGCTCTCGGGGATAAAATGGTAGAGCTTTCGGGGATTTCCGCTGTTGTTACAAAGACTCCCGTTTGTTTTGGGATGTTGGCGGTGATGATTATTTTGTTTTTCGTTAGTCAGCATTTTGAAGGGAACATCCCCGTCGGAGTAACCAAAGCTTTGTCCATCGCATTTGCAGTTTTATGCATTGCCGGCATTGCGGCGGGTGTTATATATACAGCCATGCATTTTAGCGGCAAATGGGGCACCAAGCGGGGGTGGATCTGGGGATTTGCTCTGCAGGTATTTGCGGGAGGCTCCATTAAGGACAAGCTTGTAGGCGTGGGACCCGAGTGCTTTGGCATCCCTGTTATGGATCAGTTCTCGGATTTCATATCCGAGCATTGGGGAAAGAGGATAGCAAATGCCCATAATGAATTCCTTCAGTATCTTGTGACTATGGGAATCCTTGGACTTGCAGCATATGTTATGACTTATGCTTCGGCTTTTGTTTCGTATCTTAAGACAAAGGTTAAAGATCCTGTGATGCTGGCGCTGTTTTTTGCCATAATGGGATATATGGGTCAGGCAGCGGTTAATAACCCCCAGGCTCTAAACCTGGCTACGCTCTTTGTATTTATGGGAGTCTTCAGGGCATATGAGCTTGGAGCCAAAGAGGTGAGTGCGTGAGCGGCTTTTGCAAAGATGCGATTTCCCATTATTTTAAAAGTACCCCTTCGAAATTTTATTTTTTTGATGAAATAGATTCTACGAATGAAGAGCTTAAAAGAAGGAGCTTTGACGGGGCGCCCCACGGGACTCTTGCGGTTGCAAACAGGCAAACCGCAGGTAAAGGGCGAATGGGGCGGAGCTTTTATTCTCCCGCCGATACAGGAATATATATGAGTATTCTCCTGCGGCCTGAAGTCGAATTTTCCGAAGGTCTGCTTATTACATCGGCAGCCTCCGTCGCTGTGTGCCGTGCCATAGAAAAGGTCACGGATGTTTCCTGCGAAATAAAGTGGGTAAACGATATATGTATAAACGGAAAGAAGATATGCGGGATACTGGCTGAAGCTGTTATGAGCGCAGGAGATAAAATCCCGGAATCCATAGTCCTGGGGATAGGGATAAACGTTAATACGGCTGATTTTCCCGAGGAGGTACGAAGCAGAGCCGGCGCTTTAGTAGAGGGGGATCGGACGACTTTGGATACGGATTCTCTTCGAAGCGCCGTTGCGGCCGGGGTATATGATGAAGTGACGGATATATATAAAGATATGTTGTCACGCAGGTTTATTGAAGAATACAGAAGGCGTTCGAACGTTATCGGGAAGCAGATCCGGTATGGCTCCGGGAACAGTTTTCAGACGGGAACAGCCATTGACATAGATAATAACGGGGGGCTTATTGTGAGGACAGAAGAAGGCAGCACAATAACCCTATCCACAGGAGAAATAAGTGTGAGGGAGGTATAGGATGCATAACGAGCTTTTCAGTATCGGGCCTTTTACGGTATACGGGTATGGTCTTATGACGGCGCTAGGTATTATAAGTGCGTATCTGACCGCTACATACAGGTCAAAAAAGCTGGGACTTGATCCCGAGAGGATATTTGGACTTGTGATATTCTGTGCTGTTTTCGGATATGCATCTTCAAAGGCTCTTTATTGCATTACCATACTTCCCAAGATATTGGAGGATCCCTCGTCTTTCCTTACCCTTGCTACCGGCTGGGTGGTTTACGGCGGTATTATAGGCGGTATCTTCGGAGGCTGGCTTTATTGCAGGATTAAAAAGATTGATTTTATTGCGTATTTTGATATGGCGATACCTTCCGTTGCCCTGGCGCAGGGGTTTGGGCGTATAGGATGCTTCCTTGCGGGATGCTGCTACGGTCTTGAGACGGATTGCCCCATATCAATTACCTTTACCCATTCGGAGTTTGCGCCGAATAATGTATCGCTGATCCCGACGCAGCTATATTCGTCGGCATTTGATTTTGCCCTGGCGTTTTTCCTTATGTTTCTTGCGAAAAAGACAAGGAAAAAGGGAGTTATCGCAGCGGCGTATCTTGTTGCATACAGTACGGGTCGGTTTGTTATAGAATTTTTCAGGGGCGATCTTATAAGAGGGAGCGTGGGGGCTTTGTCCACATCCCAGTTTATAGCGGTCTTTATGATAGCTGCCGGCGTGATATTGCTGATTTTTTCGATAAAGAAGGCGGATGCTCTGGCGGTGGATGCAGATGCAGCCGCAGGCGCTGATGGCCGGGATAATGAGCCCGATTGCGGAGACGATGCCCATGAGGGTTGATAAAAAAAGAGTTTCAAGAATCCTTGAGCTTCTGGATAAAGAATACGGCACGGATGTTGCCTGCTATCTTCATCATAAAGATGCCTGGGAGCTTCTTGCGGCGACAATCCTAAGTGCCCAATGCACGGATGAAAGGGTAAATTCCGTAACGAAGGATTTGTTTAAGAAATATCCGGATATACACGCCTTTGCGGTGTGTGATCTTGAAGAATTGGAAAAAGATATTCATTCCATAGGATTCTATCATGCAAAGGCAAAGAATCTGAAAAACTGCGCTATAGAGATATCGGGACTGTACGGCGGTGAAGTTCCTTCGGGGATAGAAGAGCTGGCAGCCCTCCCGGGAGTAGGTAGAAAGACTGCAAACGTGATCCGGGGAAATATATTTAATGAGCCTTCTATAGTGGTTGATACACATGTAAAAAGGGTGTCGGGAAGACTTGGGCTTACGGAAAAAACCGAGCCCGAAAAAATCGAAAAAGATCTTATGAAGGTACTTCCCAGGGACCATTGGATTAGATATAATACCCAGATAATCGCTTTGGGCAGGAGCATATGCAAGGCAAGAGGACCCAAGTGCGGGGAGTGCTTTCTTGCGGGAGAATGCGAGTATCCGGCATCCCACTAGAAGAGACTATTGATTGCTCCGGTCATGCGAGGTGGGCGCCAGTCGCTCAGACAATGTCCTCGACTGCTTCGCAGTCTGCGGAACTCGCTTGGTGGCATCCCACCTCGCATGACCGAAAACTAGATTTCATCAAGCGCTTTAAGGATGCTTGTCTTGGAAAGGGAGTTGAG
>CAJOQM010000056.1 GCA_905236845.1 uncultured Lachnospiraceae bacterium
CCCGCCGCATCGTCTGCATGGGCACCGTAGTATATAATATCACATTCCCGGCTTAAAGCAATGCTTGATGCAACGGAAAGAAAAAGGCCGTTCCTAAAAGGAACATAGGTGGATACAGGCGCTTTGCCTCCTGTCTTTTCTATCTGTTTTGCATAGCTTTCCTTCGGGATTTCATTATCCGAGCCTTTTAATAAAGACGAATTGCTGTATTTAAAAATATAGCTTACGTCAGTTTCTATTAATTCCACGCCGTAATGCGCTGCCACAGCCCGGGCGGAGCTTAACTCCTTTTCGTGCTTCTGACCGTAGGACAGGCACAGGGCGATAGTGTTTTGAGCGCCGTGCTTATCCACAGCAATCGCCAATGCGGTGCTTGAATCAAGCCCACCGCTCAATAATACCATAGCTTTCATTCTATCACCTGCCAATATACACCTGCAGCGACGGATCTGTGCGGAAAGCCCCCCGGATCTCTGCCGTATAGGTCTTTGTGTTTGGCTTTTTTATGCCACGGGCGGTAACACAGCTATGACAGCCTTCTATGGTAACGGCAACATCGAAACTACCCGTAATTTCCGTAATAATATCCGCAATATCCTTGCCGATGCGCTCCTGGAGCTGCAGGCGGCGCGCCACCATATCGCACACCCTTGCAATCTTTGAAAGACCGATGACCTTGCCGTTTGGCACATAGGCTACCGACGCCTTCATATCGTACATAAGCGCCATATGATGCTCGCAGTATGAGAATATATCTATATCCCGAACCACTACCACACGACCTGTGCCTTCCATTTCCTCATCAAAATCATCCTCAAAGGTCTTGTCAAACATTTGGGCAATCTCATGATTTGTATAATTCATTCCGGCAAAAACTTCTTCATACATCTTTGCAACACGCTTTGGTGTATCCTTGAGGCCTTCTCTTTCGGAATCGTCGCCCAAAGCCTCCAAAATCCCTCTTATATGCTCTTCTATAGCTTTTGTGTCTATCATTTTGTCTCCTTAATCTTTGCGCCGGGTTGCCGACTGTGGTGTTATGTCAACCGCACTCCCGCCTCAATCCTCGTATATTGCGCAGTTTTTCGGTGTTTCATAGACCTCTACCCTGTGGGCTGCATAACCTCTCTGCTTTAATTCATCAAAAAAATATTTGGCGAAATTTTCCGCAGTAGGCTTAAAAGGAACCTCCGTAAGAAGGAAACCCTCGTCCGTAAGCGCAGATACCGTTTTTTCCTTTAACGAGTCCGTCTCATATATCATCTTATGATCGAATCTTTCGCAAAGTTCCTTTAGGACATCCTTTAGCTCGGAAAAATCAAGCACCATCCCCTCGGCATTTCCCTCGCTTTTAAGCTGCCTTCCGCAAATCGAAGCCACAACCCTCCAGCGGTGCCCGTGGATATTGCCGCATTTTCCCTCGTATTTCTTTAGGAAATGCGCCGCATCAAAGCTCTCTTCGGATTTGATATAATACATAAAATTTCTCCATAGAAAAAGCCCTGCAAAGCCGAAGCCTCACAAGGCATAATCATCCCGTAAGTCCCGGTTTTGTTTGGCTTAAAACAAAGCCCGGCAGGAAGGTACAAATGAACTGCCGTAATCTCAAATATCCCGAAAATAATACTATTTCACCCGTTAAATGTCAAGCGTCCCGGGCAAATACGTAAGTTGCATGGACATCGGCAACTGATGTATTTGCCCCACCGAATCTACACCCCTCTTTTATCCGGATTCCAGATGTATTTATGAAGCTGCAGCTGCAGGCGGACGTCATTTAGCTTATGCTCTGCCATATAATCTACGATTTCGGAAGGTGTTATACATCCAAACACAGGACTTATGTAAACCTTGCACTTGCCGCAAAGCCCGTGTTTTTCAATGATCTCTGATGCCCTGTCCAAATCTTCCAAAGAACCTGTGACAAACTTAACAGTATCCGCAGGGCTAAGATACATATAATTATCCGTATTCATAGCGGTCTGAACGCCGCTTCCGGGAAGCTTATAATCCAGGGTAAAAGATATATTGTTTCCAAGGCAAAAGGGAGTAATATCAACGGAGCCGTTGGTTTCTATTTCGATCCGAAGACCGGAATCCTTTGCCAGAATCGAAAGTAAATCCCCCATGCCTTCATGAAGCAGCGGCTCTCCCCCGGTAAGTGTCACGTTTTTTACGCCGGTATCTTTGATATAAGCATAGATTTCTTTGGGCGTCATCTTATCATACGGAGCATCCGCCTCATTTGCCCACCTCGTATCACAATAAGAGCAGCAAAGATTGCAGCCCGTAAAACGCACGAACACCGCAAGCTCTCCTGCTCTTTGACCTTCTCCGTTTACGCTGATAAATTTTTCCGCAACTTTCATAAATACCTCAATCAGCGTTTCCTCAATGCTTCCTAACCCGCTTTTTCGCCGGACGTATGGCATCCTCGTGACAGACGAGAATGCAAAGATGACATCCCACGCATTTTGAGCCGTCAAGCTTCGGGCGCCTGTCCTTCCCAAAGACAATCGCCTGGTGACCGCCGTCCATACAGGATATATAGCACCTGCCGCAGCCGATGCATTTATCATGATTAAATCTGGGGAAAAGCACGGTATCCCGCTCAAGCTCGTTTGTGGTATCGCTGACGGTCTCCAGGGCAAGACCTCTTACGTCGTCCAGACTGCGAAATCCCTTTTCCGCCATATAGTAATTAAGACCGCTCTTAAGATCGTCTATTATCCTGTATCCGTACTGCATAACAGAGGTCGTTACCTGGACGCTCCCTGCTCCGAGAAGTATAAATTCCAGAGCGTCCCTCCAGGTCTCTATGCCTCCCATGGCGCTTATATGAAGATTCTTATACTTTATATCCTGAGCTATCTCAGTAACAAACCGAAGGGCAACAGGCTTTACCGCATTTCCGCTGTATCCTCCGGATGCGGATTTACCCGCTACGGAAGGCGCCGCTACGTAGGTATGAATATTTACTCCGGTAATGCTCTTTATGGTGTTTATGGCGGCGACACCGTCGGCTCCGCCCCTTATGGCAGCTTCCGTCTGGGGTATTACGGATTCCACATTCGGCGTAAGCTTTGCCAGCACAGGAAGATGGCAATTTTCTTTTGCAATCCGAGTGTATTCCTCAACTAGGGCAGGCACATGACCTATATCGCTTCCGTATCCTTCTTCAGACATATTGGGACATGACAGATTAAGCTCTATAACATCTGCGCCGTTTTCCTCGCAAAGCTTTGCAAGCTCACCCCATTCTTCCGCATCCTTTCCCATAATGGATGCGATGATTACTTTCGCAGGGTATTTTGCCTTAAGTCTTCGGAATATCTCCATATTTTCGGCGACGGAATGATTCGAAAGCTGCTCTATATTTTTAAATCCGGTGATATCTCCGCCAGCGCCCTTTATCGCCGAAAACCTGGGAGAAGCCTCGTGGATGTCAAAGGAGCATATGGTCTTAAAGGCGGCTCCCGCCCAGCCCGCTTCAAAGGCCCGGGCGCACATTTCGTATGTGCTGGCTACAACGGATGAAGACAAAAGAAAGGGATTTTCCAAAGGAACACCGCATATTTCCGTCCTTAAAAGCCCCTCATCAGAGGGCTGCGATATTTCAAGGGAGGGTTTTATTTCTTCACAAAGCTTTGTCAAAGACCGCTTTATACTTACTTTGCCGGGACGGACACAGACCTTTTCGCAAGGCGCATCGCAATCCTTGCAGGGATTATCATCGGGCAAAGCTGCAGCAGCTGCCCTGCTGTTTGAAAGCCAGATGCTTTGCAAGGTCTTTCCGGGCAAAGCATGGGGACAGACCTTATCGCAGGGAGCATCCTGACACATTAAACAATATAATATTTCACTTCTAGTCAGCTCATTATAATAATTCATATTCATTTATTGTTAAGGTAGCTTATAAGACCCTCTGATGAAATAATCTTCTGCATAAATTCCGGGAAAGGCTGTCCTTTAAATTCTTTACCCAAGGTGTGGTCTGTAATAACACCGCTGTCAAAATCTATTTCAACGTCATCTCCTGCCTTTATTTCAAGAGCTGCTTCCGGGCATTCAATGATGGGAAGACCAATGTTTATGGCGTTTCTATAGAAGATACGGGCAAAGGTCTGGGCTATTACGCAGCTTACCCCCGATGCCTTTATGGAAAGCGGGGCATGCTCACGGGATGACCCGCAGCCGAAATTCTTATCCGCAACGATAATATCCCCTTCCTTTACGTTGTTTACAAAATCCTTGTCTATATCTTCCATGCAATGCTGCGCAAGCTCCTTGGGATCCGAAGAATTAAGGTAGCGAGCCGGGATTATTACATCCGTATCAACATTGTCTCCGTATTTAAAAACAGTTCCTCTTGCGTTCATGATATTCCCTCCTTATGCCATTACTTCATCGGGGTCTGATATTTTGCCCGTAATCGCACTCGCGGCAGCGACTTCGGGTGAAGCCAGATAAACCTCCGAATCTACATGACCCATACGGCCGACGAAATTCCTGTTGGTAGTAGATACACAGCGCTCGCCGGGAGCCAATATTCCCATATATCCGCCAAGACATGGTCCGCAGGTAGGTGTGGAAACTATGGCGCCTGCCTCTATAAATATCTTAAGAAGGCCTTCTTCCATAGCCTGAAGATATATTTCCTGGGTAGCGGGAATAATTATGCAGCGCATGCCGTCCGCCACCTTATGACCTTTTATAATTTCCGCAGAGCGGCGAAGATCGGAAATACGCCCGTTTGTACATGACCCGATGACTACCTGGTCTATATCAAGATCTCCCACCTCATCAATGGTCTTTGTATTTTCGGGCAGATGAGGGAAGGACACGGTGGGACGAAGCTTTGAAAGATCTATGGTATACTCCTCGTCATAGACAGCGTCGGGGTCAGCCTCATATTCGGTATAGCCTGTTGCTCCGTGCTCTTTCATATATTCACGGGTAAGGTCGTCTACGGGGAAAATGCCGTTCTTTGCGCCGCCCTCTATGGCCATGTTTGCTATTGTGAAGCGGTCGTCCATGTTAAGGTATTGTATGCCGTCTCCCGTAAATTCCATAGAGCGGTAAAGCGCACCGTCCACGCCTATCATACCTATGATATGAAGGATAACATCCTTGCCGCCCACCCATTTGGAGGGCTTATTTATAAGATTAAATCTGATGGCTCCGGGCACCTTGAACCAGGCTCTCCCCGAAGACATGCCCGCCGCCATATCCGTAGAGCCTACGCCTGTGGAGAACGCACCCAGAGCGCCGTAGGTACATGTATGGGAGTCCGCACCTATAATGCAATCTCCCGCCTTCACGAGACCTTTTTCGGGAAGGAGCGCATGCTCTATTCCCATCTGTCCCACGTCAAAATAATTTTTTATATTGTATTTCTTTGCAAATTCGCGAACCTGCTTTGTGTGCTCGGCAGACTTAATATCCTTATTGGGCACAAAGTGATCCATTACAAGAGAAATCTTCTCATTATCAAAGACACCGTCTCTGGAAATCCCCTCCATTACATCTATGGCAACAGGGGTGGTAATATCATTTCCCAGCACCATATCAAGTTCTGCTTCTATGAGCTGTCCTGCCTCGACCTTCTCAAGGCCTGCATGGTGCGCCAAGATTTTTTGCGTCATTGTCATTCCCATTTATATAATCTCCTTTCGACAACAGTCATACGCATTATCATATTGTATAAAAAACGCAGGGACGCTCTCGCTCGGACGCGCCGGTTGCGTTACTAAGGCGGCAGAAAACGCCGCCTAAGTAACGACTGCGCTCTAAGCCCTGCTTATTTTTCATACAATATGATAATGCTATTACAATTTATAAAAACTTCAATCTTCCCAGGCGCCGCTTCCCCGGGAAAGCGCAGTAACTCCGGTGCGGGCAAGAGAAATTATCCCGTATTCGTTTACAAGCTTCAAAAATGCCGTAATCTTGTTGTAATTTCCGGTGACTTCCACTGTCATGGAGTCTTCGGATACGTCCACCACACTGGCTCTAAAGGTATCCGCAAGAGAGCTTATCTCCATGCGGTTTTGCCTTTCTGCCTTTATCTTTACAAGGACAAGTTCTCTTGCAACTGTGGTGTCGGGCGCCATCCGCTCTACGGACACCACGTCCTCAAGCTTTGCAACCTGCTTTTCTATCTGGGAAAGCACCAGATCGTCGCCGTTTGTGACTATGGTTATTCTGGTGTAGCGAACATCAGAGGTAACTCCCGCCGTAATAGAGTTTATATTAAAGCCCCGGCGGGTAAAAAGTCCCGAAACACGGCTCAAAACCCCTGTCGTATTTAAAACCAATATTGATAATACCTGTTCGTCCATGATAATCTCCCTTACAAATCAAAATGTACTATATAGTTTGTATAATATCCCGAGAATCTGTTCGCCCACTTGGGATATAAATGTGCCTTTCCGCCGTAATATCCTGCATATTCATAGCCTATAAACATCTCCACGTGATTTATGTTTTTAAATCTGCCGTTGGAGCTGCCGTAATTAAAGCCTAAATCCCCTGCGTTATATGTCATCTTCTTGACGCCGGAATTCTTAAATTTCATAAGTTTGTTTTTCTTTGTCTTTACCAGCCATCTTGCAATGTCTGCGGCGACGGGGGCGTAGCTTTTGGACATTACGGTAATGCCTGCGGATTTATATGCCTTCCAGACAAGGGAGCTGCAGTCATAATATTTTGACTGCATACGCTTTGGCTGGGAATAGCTGCAATTCTTACCTATCCAGACGGCCTTTTTTATAGCCTTTATTGTCTTTTTCGTAGCTACGGAGACTGCGCATCCAAGCCTTACGTTTCCGTATATGGCGTATATAACCGCATTTCCCTTTTTCTTTGCCTTTATCAGGCCGGATTTCGAGACACTTACAGCAGAAGTATTCGTGGAAGACCAGGTAAAGGAGCTTAAGGGAATGGAATATTGTCCGTTGAAATCCTGGGTTATGGCGGTCTTATATTTCTTGCCCTTTTGAAGGAGGGCAGAATTTGTCATGGATATGGAGCCTGATATCAGAGTAATATTGTATGAGGCGCCGTTTATGGTAACTGTAAGGACAGTTACGCCCTTTACGGATGTGCTTATACAAAGCACATTATCATAAAGCTCAAAATACACATTGCTTCCGGGTACAAATGCGGCGTTGGAAGATGTGACGGTATATGTCGTCTTTCCGTCGTTATCGCTCATATAATAGGGAACGTTCAAAAATGTAACGGAAACATCGTCGGAGCTGTAATAATAGTCATCAAAGCTGATTAAATACAAAGTATCCGCAGATAATGTAACCCCGGACATATCTATAACTTCGGTGCCGTCGGAGGTAGATGTATTCGCCGTTTCGTCTTCATCTCCGCCTTCATTATATGCATATGCGGTAACCTCGCCTGTGCCTGCGGCTTTCCCTGATTCCGTCAAATCCAGCGCAATCACCGATGTAAGAATCATGCAAAGAGCCAATATAAATGCTGTTAATTTCTTTATTTTCATATCAAATTCCTCCATAAGCACCAACGGCTAGTCTACATAATTTTGCCGCAAATGTCAACGCATCAGCCCCGTTTAAAATAGCTCTTTCCGAATTCGGAAAGCTTAAGTCCCTCGTTTCTTTCTTCCGTCATGCGGATGCTCCATTCGTTCACAAAAAGAAGCAGGGGCTTTCCGTTCATATCACGAACTTTACGCATATCGCTTGTGCCGCTAAGATTGTCAAGGTCGATATCGTCGTTTTCAATCCAACGGATATATCCATAGGGAAGCTTTTCAAGGCGTATTTCCACGTTATATTCATTTTTCAGGCGATATTCCAAAACCTCAAACTGGAGCTGACCCACGGCTCCCACCAGGATTTCCTCCATACCGGTCTTGTATTCCTGGAAAATCTGGATGGCGCCTTCCTGGGCTATCTGGGTAATGCCCTTTACAAACTGCTTTCGCTTCATGGTATCCGCCTGAGATACCCGGGCAAAATGCTCCGGCGAGAATGTGGGGATTCCCTCAAAAGCAAAAGTATCCTTGGCATCCGTCAAAGTATCGCCGATAGCGTAGATTCCCGGGTCAAATATTCCTATGATATCCCCTGCATAAGCCTCATCTACTATGGAGCGGTCGTTTGCGTTTATCTGCTGGGGCGAATTCATGCGGACCTTCTTGTTTTCCCTTACATGGTTTACCTCCATGCCGGCAGTGAATTTCCCGGATACTATACGCATAAATGCTATCCTGTCTCTGTGAGCCTTATTCATATTAGCCTGTATCTTAAAGACAAAGGCAGAAAAATTCTCATCATAAGGCGAAATCTCGCCACCATCAGACATGCGGGGGAGGGGATCCTTTGTCATTTCAAGGAAATGGGTAAGGAAAGTCTCCACGCCGAAATTCGTAAGGGCAGAGCCGAAAAATACGGGGGAAAGCTCACCCTTTTGAACCATATCCATGTCCATCTCATCTCCCGCCACATCAAGAAGCTCTATTTCGGACATAAGATTATCATACTGCTCCTGCCCAAGCCTTTCGGGTACCGAAGGATCGTCTAAAGGAAGCTCCTCTACCGTTCCTTCCTTCGTGCCCTTTGCGGTATCGGAAAAAAGGAGAATCTTGCGGCTTTTTCTGTCATATACCCCTTTAAAATCCTTGCCGGAGCCTATGGGCCAGTTAATGGCATATGTCCCTATTCCAAGCTCCTTTTCCACTTCATCTGTAAGGTCAAAGGTATCCCTTGCGTCCCTGTCAAGCTTATTCATAAAGGTAAATATGGGGATATGGCGCATGGCGCATACCTTAAAGAGCTTGCGGGTCTGAGGCTCAACGCCCCGGGCTGCATCTATTACCATAACGGCGCAGTCTGCCGCCATAAGAGTCCTATAGGTATCTTCGGAGAAATCCTGATGTCCCGGGGTATCCAGGATATTTACGCATTTTCCGCCGTATTCAAACTGAAGCACAGAGCTGGTAACAGAGATACCGCGCTCCTTTTCTATCTCCATCCAGTCGGAAACTGCGTGGCGGGAAGTAGCCTTGCCCTTTACGGAGCCCGCCTGGTTTATGGCGCCTCCGTAGAGAAGGAGCTTTTCCGTTAATGTAGTCTTTCCCGCATCGGGGTGGGATATAATGGCGAAAGTCCGCCGCTTTTCTATTTCTGATCTGTAATTACTCATTCCTTGCTCCAAGGTTCTTTAAATATGCATCAAATAACGTTATTGCCGCCATGGATTCTACTACTACGGCAGCTCTTGGTCCTATGACGGGATCGTGGCGACCTTTTATTTCAAGGTCTACGGCATTTGCGCTTCTGTCTGCCGTCTTTTGCAAAGAAGCTATGGAAGGCGTCGGCTTAAAATATACATGTAGCACGATATCAGCCCCTGTGCTTATGCCGCCTATTATTCCTCCCGAATGGTTCGTAATCTGGGTGATATTGCCGTTTTCATCCGGGGCAAATCCGTCGTTTGCTTCGGAGCCTTTTGCCATGGAAAGGGAAAATCCGTCCCCTACTTCAAAAGCCTTTACGGCGCCTATGGAAAAAATTGCCTTTGCAAGATTTGCATCAAGCTTTTCAAAAACCGGGTCTCCCAAGCCTGCGGGAACGCCACGGACTACGCAGATTACGGAAGAACCCACGGAATCTTTTTGCTCTCGCAGCTCTTCTATCCTCTTCGACGCTACCTGAAATGCAGTCCTGTCGGGCATGCAAAGGGGATTCTTTAATATATATCCTTCTTCAAAATATCCCGGGTCGCAAAACACATCCCCTATGGAATTTACATATGTGCAAAAGGAGATTCCCTTTTGGGAAAGGATTTTCGAAGCGACAGCTCCCGCAATCACACGGCCTATGGTCTCCCTTCCCGAAGACCTGCCGCCTCCCCTGTGGTCTCTTATGCCGTATTTGGCTTCATAAGAAAAATCCGCATGGGAAGGGCGATACACGTCCTTTAGTGCGTCATAATCTTTAGAATGCTGGTCATTATTTTCAACCATCACGGATATGGGCGTCCCTGTGGTTCTTCCCTCAAATACACCCGAAAGAATCCGGCATTTATCGGCTTCACTGCGGCTTGTAGCAAAAGCATCCTTTCCCGGGCGCCTTCTGTCAAGATAAGCCTGAATATCTTCTTCGCAAAGCCCGACTCCTGCGGGGCACCCGTCTATAACAGCTCCTAAGCCTTCTCCGTGGGATTCTCCCCATGTAGTAACCTTAAAAATATCTCCTATGGATGAACCTGCCATTTTTTTACCTTTCCGATATTAATACTCTTTGTGTGATACCAAGAACCATAGCCGCAAATTCCGCAGGAAGGTCATATGGATAGTTGTGACACCCTGCAGTGGCAAGAAGACTGCACCCCGTAAGGCGGCAGAATTCCTGCATGGACCTGTGATATGTGCCGCCGTAATTTCTGTCCCCCGCAAGAGCGGTTATGTAGCCGGCATTTAATTTAAAAAATTTAATATCCGGCTCGTAAAATGAAAAAGGCAAAAATTCATGATTTATGAAATGTCCGAAATTGTTCCTGTCCTTTTGCTTCTGGTCCTTTGTCTTTTTGGGGGCTCTGTCGTCAAGAAGTCCTATGGATAGGCCAAATTCCTTTGCTACTTCTTTATGCTTGCCTTCGTTATTTATGTCAACCATATGATAAACCCAATCCACGATGGAAGGGTCGTATTTCTTTGTCAAAGTAAGCATGGGAGTCTCGTATACCACTACATGCTTTATTCTTCCGGGAAGGCGCTTAAATGTCTCAAGAGCTATCATGCCTCCCGCACTGTGCCCCACAAGGAAAAGATCCTTTAGATCAAGCTCTTCTATCAGGGCGCAGGCATCGTCTGCCTGGGCGGCTATATCAAACTTTGCCCCGGGTTCATAGGTACTGCGCGAATTCCCCCGGCGGTCATATGTAATGACATCATAAAAATCCCTTAATATCTGGACGCTGTCGTTAAAATAATCGCCGTCCGCAACTGCCCCGTGTATAAGCAGCATTTGGGGACCTTTACCCGTTCGCTGATAATATATTGTTGAATCTGCTCTTTTAAGGAACATTATGTAAACCTCTTTTCCCGGCCAGGATTTTGGCCGAGTATTGCGGATATCCGGATCGAACTGCCCGATTACAGCAAAAACTCCGCCAAAACTATATTGCTCAAATTTATTCCGTCTTCCGTAAGGCGAATCATTCCCGATGAGGGAAGTATCATTCCCGAAGCAGCAAGGCGGTTTATTACATCTCCGTATATGGCTTCTATGGGGGCGTTGAATCGCCCCTCAAAATCCCTTCTGGAGACGCCTTCAATCATCCGAAGCCCAAGGAACATAAATTCTTCCATCCTGTCCTTACGGGAAAGCTCAAAGCTTTCTTCCGCAGGGTCTTCGGCCTTCGAAATAAGCTTTATATATTTTGCCATGTCTTTGGTATTCGTGCTTCGGATCCCGTTAAATAAAGACGCAGACCCAATGCCAAATCCAAGATAATCCTTTCCCGTCCAATAGCCGATATTATGCCGGCATTCTTTGCCCTTCTTTGTATAATTTGATATTTCATAGCGGTTATATCCGTGGGCGCCCAGATATTCGTTTGTAAGGACGTCCATGGCGCATACAGTCTCTTCGGAAGGAAGATGCCCGGATTCAAGCCCTTCTTTACGCCTTCTGTCGTCTTCGCCGTATTTTTCATAGAAGGGGGTGCCCTCTTCTATCATAAGGCTGTAGGCAGAAATATGGGCGGGGCGGAGCTTTGTAACCTGTGACAAAGTCTTTTCAAGGCTCTGCAGGGTCTGTCCCGGTATCGCCGTCATAATATCAATATTTATATTATCATATCCCGCCTTTAACGCAGATTCGTATGTCCTTAAAAAACCGCTGTAATCGTGAATGCGGCCTAATGTATGAAGCTCGCTGTCGTCTGCGCTTTGAAGCCCTACAGATACCCTGTTTATGCCGGAGGCTTTATATATCCTGAAGCCTTCCTTCATGAAGATACCGGGATTAACTTCTACAGTAATCTCGGCATTCTCATCTACATCATAAAAATAACGGATCGTATCCATGATATCCCCGATGTAATCGGGATTTATGCTGCCGGGGGTTCCTCCTCCTATAAATATCGAAGTGATTTTCCGTCCGGAAGCTTCGGGAGCCTTTTGCCGGATCTCACCCTGGAGAGCCCGGACGTAGTCGTGTATATCATCCTCATGACATCCCGTAAAAGAAAGAAAATCGCAATAAAGACATTTTTTTCTGCAAAAAGGAATATGGATATATAATTCAAGTTCTCTTTCCAAAATCATTCTTCATCCAGCTTAAGCACGCTTAAGAAAGCTTCCTGGGGTATCTCCACGCTTCCTATCTGGCGCATCTTCTTCTTTCCTTCTTTTTGCTTTTCAAGGAGCTTCTTCTTGCGGGAGATATCGCCGCCGTAGCACTTGGCAAGCACATCCTTGCGGACTGCCTTTACGGTCTCCCTTGCAATTACCTTGCCGCCTATGGCAGCCTGAATAGGTATCTCGAAAAGATGTCTGGGAATCTCTTTTTTAAGCTTTTCGCACATTCTGCGTCCCCGGTCATAGGCAGTATCCGCATGGACGATAAAAGACAGGGCATCCACCTCTTCTTTATTTACCATAATATCAAGCTTTACAAGGTTTGCTCTCTGGTAGCCCTTTGCCTCGTAGTCCAGGGAGGCATAGCCCCGGCTGCGGGATTTAAGAGCATCAAAGAAATCGTAAATTATCTCGTTAAGGGGCATGGTATATCGGATAAGAGCTCTTGTCTGCTCAAGATATTCCATGCTCACATATTCGCCCCGTCGCTCCTGGCAAAGATCCATAATAGCGCCGATATAGTCGCTGTTTACCATTATCTGGGCATCCACCACAGGCTCTTCCATATAGTCTATCTCGGAAGGATCGGGCATATTCGAGGGATTGGTAAGCTCAATCATCTCGCCGTTTGTCTTGTATATACGGTAAATAACGGAAGGCGCCGTAGTCACTAGATCCATGTCATATTCACGGTCGAGCCTCTCCTGAATCACCTCAAGATGCAAGAGCCCCAAGAATCCGCACCTGAATCCAAAGCCCAAGGCTATGGATGTCTCCGCTTCAAACATAAGGGCGGCATCATTTAGCTGGAGCTTTTCAAGGGCTTCACGCAGATCCGTATAGCGCCCGGAATCAGCAGGATAAATGCCACAATAAACCATGGGATTTACTTTTTTGTATCCAGGAAGAGCCTCATCGCAGGGATTATCCGCAAGAGTTACCGTATCTCCCACACGGGTATCCTTTACATTCTTAAGGCTTGCGGTAACATATCCCACCATGCCCGGTGTAAGCTCATCACAAGGAATAAATTTCCCTGCACCGAAATACCCTGTCTCTACGACTTCAGCCCGGGTACCCGTAGCCATCATAAGAATTTTTGAACCGGGCTTTACGCACCCGTCCATAACCCTTATAAATACTATAACTCCCCTGTAGGGGTCGTATACGGAATCAAATATAAGGGCTTTAAGGGGAGCCTTGTCGTCACCTGTGGGTGCCGGCAGATAATTAACTATCCCCTCAAGCACATCTTCTACATTAAGCCCCGTCTTTGCAGAGACCCGAGGAGCCATGGAGGCGTCAATCCCGATTACATCCTCTATCTCCTTTGCGGTCTCATCCGGCATGGCGCTGCCAAGGTCTACTTTATTTATAACAGGCAGAACCTCCAGGTCATGGTCTATGGCAAGATATACGTTTGCCACGGTCTGGGCCTCAACGCCCTGGGTTGCGTCAACTACAAGGATTGCGCCGTCGCAGGCGGCAAGAGACCTGGATACCTCGTAATTAAAATCCACGTGTCCCGGAGTGTCTATAAGATTAAAGGTATAGGTTTTTCCGTCTTTTGCTTTGTATGAACATTTTACGGACTGGGATTTTATTGTGATGCCCCTCTCCTGCTCGATATCCATGTTGTCAAGGACCTGGGAATGCATTTCCCTGGATTCCAGGGCTCCCGTCATTTCTATGATGCGGTCAGCGAGAGTGGACTTTCCGTGATCTATATGAGCTATTATACAAAAATTTCTTATAAGCGAAAGGTCTTCCATTATATCATCCTTTGACTTGCTTTTATTAAATAATATTTGTTGGTAAATTCATTTATGTCGGCGCAGGGAAGCTTATCTTCCAGCTGATAAATAATGCCGTTTAATATCTCCATATCCCTGGCGGGAACATCTGCCTTTGCGGATGAAAATTCCGCTTCAAAGCCGGTCTTTTCAAGGATATTTGCGATTTCATCTTTCATATAAGGATGAGAAAGACTCTTTTCTCCCGTTATATCAGGATTCTCCCCTTTAAGGATATCAAAAAGCCTGCCATACCAGGCGGCGTTGCTTACCCGAAGTATCAGCCGCCCTTCAGGCTTAAGGGCGCTCTTTATGCCGTTAAGCACTATTCCGGGAAATCCTCCCAAAAATTCATCCCCGTCCATAAGGATATAGTCAAGTTCTTTATTATAATACTGGTACACCTGGGCAAGATCCACATACCAGGTAACGGAGGCGTTCTTATATTTTTCCTCAAGCATATGGGATACACCATGTGTCTCCACACCTGCGGCTATGGCGTTAAACTCGGCATCTTCATTTTCATCGAGGAGATTCATCATCCCCTCCATGCCTCCCATCAACTCGGGATAAACATATTCCATATCCGAGAAAAGCTGCTCGATAGCTCCGGTATCCGTCTGGGAATCGCAGAATCGAAGAGCCCTCTTTAAATATTTATATGTCATTTTTCTGTCATAGTCGAGATAATAAAATCCCATCTCCACGTTCAGTCGGTAATTTCCCGGATCCAAGAAAAGCTGTTCTTTAAGCTCTTCCAATGATTTTCTTCCTCTTGCCATAGGTATCACTCCCGGATAATAGGTATTTAAGCAGTCAACTTATCTATATTACATTGATTTTGTCATAAAATCAAGTAAAGCAGCCCAAAAATCAGGATAAACGCATAAACTTGTCCGGAAGATAATAAATCAAAACATTATAGCTTCGTATCAATGATATGATGGCAACCGTTGCGAACGACTGCACTCTCGCAGGGTCGTCCGGCGGTGCGACGCGTGCGAGAGTACAAGGCGAGGTCTTCCCGAGCCTGTACGACGCCTGTCAAACGCTTAATGAGTCAAGTGCAAA
>CAJOQM010000057.1 GCA_905236845.1 uncultured Lachnospiraceae bacterium
AATATGGGCAATAATGGGAGGTACGAAATGAGTGATGCGTTATTTACGGGAGCAATGCTGGTTTTTTTAGTGGTCAGTGTTGTTGTTAAATTTGGCTCACCAGTACTTGTCGTGGGTGTCGGAGCCTGGCTTATGAAATTCAAGGGCGGCAAAGCGTACCCAAATTGGATTATCGGTATAGTGCTTATTGCTGCAGGTGTATTGGCGGAAGCGATAATTTGCTATAGTACGTTTGGTGGGTAGAAATAGGGCAGGATATTGCGACCATTTTCGAAGGCAATCAAATTGTGAAATGACTAAAGATGAGAGGGAAAATCATGAATTAACTTGAATTTCATAATAGTAAAACATTGAAATTGACAAATGTCCTTAAATATGAAATAGAAGGAAAGAAGCTTGAGAAAGGAATAGGTGTTATTATAGAGCAGATACAGTCATATATCCGGGTAAACGGAGCGGCGCAGATAGGTCCCCTTATCCAGCATATGGATACAAATCCGGATAGTAATGGGATTCCCCACCCGCAGATGAGTTTAATGCTTCAGTGCAATACTTTTATTGAAGATGTTAAGGATCCGTATATTATGGAAAAGGAGATCCGCGTTGAAGATGCAATGTATTGTCGCTTTAACGGGTATGAAAACGATATGCATTTTGCCTATAACAAGATTACGCTTGAAGCATATGAGGCGGATGAGAGGCTATCGACAGACAGCTATATGATTTTTCTCGAAAATTCAGAGGATGAGGACAAGGCTCTGATAGATATATTTGTTCCGAGGGCACTATCCTGCTGATATGTAAAAAGAGTGGGATATATTTGAATAAGAATGAAAAAAGCGCTTTTACATAAAAGACTGACGGTTGCGAACGTCGGTCATGTAACACAAATGTTTTTGCCCTGTTGGGCAGAAAGGAGTCAAAATATGATAAAAACAAAGAAAACATCGACAATGGTAATGCCGAAAAATTATGCAGTTATGCCGGAAGAAGAGATGATGTATGTGGAAGGTGGAGGGACAGTTCATATTGTGGCGTCCGTGTCAACCGTAAGGAAGGTTTACATATGTACTTTTTCCAACTACTGAAGTAAATCTTAATCATTATGTATGAAGTTATGAAAAGAACAGGAGTATTAATTATATCTGAAATTTTAATAGTTGTGTGGTTGGTTGCTTTGCATAAATTTTCAGTACAAATGCTGCTTATTATAAGTGCGTTCGTATGTGTGGTATTAGCTTATTTTGATAAGGAAAAGCGAATGGGTAAAAAGAAAATATATCACATTGCGTTTTATATGTGCTGCATCGGTGCATTGCTTATAATTGTCGGCTGCATCGCTCGAAAAAATGATGGATTAATTATAGTTGGAGCTATTTTGTTTTCTTCTTGTGGGGTGCCGGTATTTGCCGTTGATCTGTTGGATTTTTTGAGAGATAAATAAGGTTTGAGATATTAAACTTATTTTATAAAGTAAGCTATCTCACATTCATACGTTTTTCCCTTTTCGCTGTAGTTGATTCCGACGAAGAGGAGATTGCCGTTGTAGTGATTAATTGATTCGTAAACAAGGCAACAACCAAAGCTACACAGCAATTATACAAAAGAGGGTATGTGAATGTAATAGCAGAAGGGGCATCGAACCGGATTTGCATAATCGCAGGTTAGATGGTAAAATTATGAGAGATTGATGATGTGAATGACTGACTGGGGGAGAGGAGATGACATCCGTGCCGTCATTGGAATTTTATATATTTGTTATTATTGTGACTTCGTTTATTCAGATGATTCCCATGCTTGTTATGGCATGGACTGTTATTATAGCTTTTTTCGGGCTTATAAAAAAGAAAGAGGCACCGGCGGAAAACCTCGACGATTTCAAAAACGGATTTTCTATCGTTATCTGTGCTCATAATGAAGAAAACTCCATAAGAAGCTTGTTGGATAGTCTCCGGGATCTTGATTATCCCCGAGAAAAATTTCATATATATGTGACATGCGACCATTGCACGGACCGGACGGCGCAGATTGCCGCAACATATGAAAATACCACTATATACAAGAAAACCGATGGAGATACAAGAGGCAAGGGAGATGTGCTTTCCTGGGTCATTCCGAAGATTTTGGAGGATTCGGAGAAAACCGGCTATGAGGCGCTTGTCTTTTTTGATGCTGACAATGTGGTAAAGTCTGACTTTCTCATACACATAAACAGAATGTTGAATATGGGCGAAGACGTTATCCAGGGCAATCGACTGGGAGGAAAACCGTATATTACGTATATCACCAAGTGGTACACGGTTTATTGGGCGTGCTTTTCCACATATTTTTCATTTGCCCGGGAAAAGCTGGGCATATCATGCTTTTTGACAGGAACAGGCTGGGCAGTAAAAAAAGAGCTCCTGGCAGACAGCGGATGGAATACCCGGAGCATTACGGAAGATGTGGAATACAGTATACAAAACTGTATAGAAGGCCGCAGGGTGGCGTTTTGCTATGATGCGGTCTGCTATGATGAACAGCCTTCGGATTTTGGGGTGATGATGAATCAGCTTTCCCGCTGGACTACGGGGGCATACCAGATACTGGGAGAATATCACAGAATGATTGCGGAAAGTCCGAAGGAGCGCTTCGTTCAAAAATTGGATAATATTATGCTGCTTCTTATGGGCCCTTGCTCATGGATTGCGGCAATACTGTCAATCGTAAATAACATAATCATGATATGGGATTACATGTTCAGGGACATGCCGTTGTATTTCTTTTTTCCTGCGGCGCTCTTTGCTTCGGTAAGCCTGATATTTACATATATCGGCGCTTACGCCGCCGTCAAATTCAATCGTATCCCTTTTTCAAAGATAGGATTAAATCTTTTGACATTTCCTTTTTTTGTGTTCTTTTATATGCTTTGTTCGGTGAAAACATGCTTTTTCCCCGCAACGGAGTGGATAAAGGTAGAGCATCGTTCCCTGGATGCGGATCAGACTTAAATATTATTTGTTCGATATGATTGCTTAACAGCCCTTTTGAGGGTGTCTGAAGGAGATTAAATATAATGGAAATGATTACAAATGTCTTTTTAGATGTTTGCATGGATACATTAAAGCTTTTACCTTTTCTCTTTGTGACGTATCTATTGATGGAATATTTCGAAGAGAAGGCAGGGGACAAGATGACGGCCGCCCTTGAAAAGACAGGTAAGATTGGTCCTTTGATAGGAAGTCTTTTTGGGGTAATACCCCAGTGCGGATTTTCTGCGGCAGCAGCCAGCTTTTATTCCGGAGGAGTGATTACGGCAGGAACACTTTTGGCCGTTTTTTTGTCTACCTCCGATGAGATGCTGCCCATATTCATCTCGGAGTCCGTTCCAGGAGATACCATAGCAAGGATATTGATAATGAAGGTCGTAATGGGTGCGATCACGGGCTTTGTCATAAATTTTGCCCTGTACGCCCTAAAGAGGCACCGCCACAGCGGACATGACATACACGACCTTTGCGAAAGGGAGCATTGCCACTGTGAAGACGGAGAGGGGGGCATATTAAAGCCTGCCTTAAAGCATACATTTCAGATAACAATATTCATATTTATCATAACCTTTGCAGCGGCTCTTCTTGTGGAGGGCGTCGGCCAGGAGAGAGTAGCGGCAGTGCTTACAAACCGCCCTATTATAGGACTTTTCATAATATCTCTTGTAGGGCTTATTCCTAACTGCGCATCTTCGGTTCTTATAACACAGCTTTATGTAGGCGGGCTTATTACTGCGGGGCAGCTTATGGCGGGGCTTCTTACGGGCTCCGGCGTAGGGCTTTTGGTGCTCTTTAGGACAAACGATAAATATAAAAGCAATCTGCAGCTGGCATTTACCCTTTATGCTGTGGGAGTAATATGGGGGCTTTTGGTTACGCTTATGGGGATTACGTTGTAAAAAGCCTTTTAAAGATTTTTGCAATGTGGTATTATCTTAATCGGAGCGATTCTTTAAAGGGGGATTTCCATGCAGAATAGATATTTGGCAATATTCTTTGCGGCGGCGCTTGCTTTTGCGTGCGTCCCGGGATGCGGCAATTCCGACGAATAATGGGGGAACGAAGATGAATGCATCATCAAATACGAAAAAAAACGCATTAAGAATACTTATGGGCATGATAGCGGCTCTTGCGCTGGTTATTGTGTTTTTTGTAGTGTATCTGGTAAATATGGATACATATAATCACACGGACAGATCTGTGGAGCCGGATTCTGTCAGCACCGAAGTTACCGTGGATATACATCCGAGGGGGCAGAGCACCGACAGCTGGGAAAAGGATGATGCCTTTGAGGATAAGATTCTTTATGCAAAAATCTATGAAGCGACTATAACCAACAATTCCGGTACCAGACTTAGCGATTGGACACTTCGTATAAATATTTCTGATGATTGCTATATAAATAATGCATGGTGCGGAACGGTGGAAATCCATCAGTTCATAGAGGGCAAGGAAAATGTACAGACCCTGGATTTGCGGGATTATACGGAGGATGAGGTAGAGTTATATTATATAAAGGGAGGGCAGGATCTTCTCATACCCCTTACAAAGGGAGATTATATTATTTATCACCCCGATGAAGCTACGGGAGAATATCCTATTACCTCCGCAGAGGGGTATTCCGGCGAGGTAAATATCGGTCTTATTATGTACAGCTTTGACGAGGATACAGACCTGTCGGATTATGTTTTCGATTACCATCTTCAGAAATTATGGTATGAAGGAATGGGAGGATTTGTCTTTGTCATCATATTTGCGGCATGGATTATTCTGATGATATTCCTTATAGTTTTATTCCGTGTGTCGAAGGGATACAAGGATATGCTCTATGATGAGGAAAAAGTCCTTAAGGATGCTGTTTATCTGTGCCTTGCCATGGCAGACGGTAAGGATTTCAGATTCCAATATCATTCTCTTAGGACAGCAGAATACGCAAAGCGTATAGCCGCACAGATGGGCATGGACGAAAAGGACTGCGAAACCGTTTACAACGCTACCCGCTTCCATGATGTGGGAAATTATTATATTTCCGACAGGATAATAGGAAAGCCTTCCGCCCTTACAAAAGGTGAGATGGAGCTTGTAAAGTCCCATACCACCCGGGGAGCCGGGCTTTTGAAAAAAGTATCCTCTATGCCTCTGGTGCAGGAGGCTGCGCTTTATCATCACGAAAGATATGACGGAACGGGATATCCCAAGGGTATAAGCGGTGATGATATTCCTATCATAGCAAGAATCATAACTGCGGCAGATGCTTTTGATTCAATGAGCCATGACAGACCCTACAGAGACAGGCTTTCCATGCCCGAGATAAAGGGTGAATTCACGAAGAACAGCGGGACTCAATTTGATCCTGCGGTAGTAGATGCGGTTCTTAATATAATAGATGATTTGGATCAGGAAGTGGACATATAAGGAAAACGCCGAATAAATAAGAGGTTTTCTGAAAATCCCGGGAGAGATATATTGAAAAAACTGAGCTTAAAAGCTATTATATTTCTTGCTATTTTGGGCGTAGCTATGAATTGCTACGGCAGGTTTCTTTCTGTGAGCCTTGGTCTGCCTGTTATGCTGAATCTGATAGGCTCTGTGGCAAGCGCATATTTCGGCGGACCTGTAATAGGGGGAATCGTGACAGCGGCAAGCTGCGGCATATGTTCTTTTTATATGCATGATGACATATATTATCTCGTTCCGGCTGTAGTAATAGTAATATTGACCGGGCTTATTGCCCGGAGCAGAAAATATTTAAATAAGTGGCTTTCCTTTATAGGGGCGGTTACGCAGCTTTCCATTATATACGGTGTATTTATATATGCTGTGGATATGTTGTTTTTGAACGGATTCACCACTATGGATATGCCAAATCTCGTCATACCGGCTCTTAATGCTATGGGAATATCTGTGCCCTGGGCAAATTCTGTGGCAGCCATGTATCTGGCCTTTTTGGATATGCTGGCAGCGAATTTGCTGGTATTTTTGGAAATGGTTTTTGCTGTAGTATACAAAAAGCGTATAAAGGCAAGTGAATTAAAGAAATCTCTATACGGAACGAAGATGCTTTTGGTGTTGATCTTTGCGGGAGCACTTTGCCTGGGATGCTTTGGGAGCAAAGAGGTAAAGGCGGAGACCGGGATAGACTTCGTGCAAAAGGTGTATGACGGCACCAACGGGCTTACCGGTGGCACGGTAAATGACATGACGCAGGGAAGCGACGGCGCCATATGGCTGGCTACATACGGCGGACTGTACAGATTTACGGGATATACTTTCAGCAGGGTCACACATGTGGATAATGTGAGATCCTGCCTTTGTGTTTATACGGACTCAAAAGACAGACTCTGGGTAGGAACAAACGGTTCGGGAGTGACTGTATTTGAGAATGCCACAGATTGCGTTACCGCAGATACAGATACGGGGATGCCCTCGAATTACATTACGAGTGTATTGGAAGATGAGGAGGGCGCTTATTGGATAGGGACGACATCGGGGCTGGTAAAGGCTGAATATGACGGAACAGAAATTACTGTGGAAAAAACCTATGATTATATGGGGAATATTACAGATATAACATCCGATTCCAACGGATATATAGCTGTGGTAAATGCATCGGGAGAAGTCCGGATACTGAAGAATTCCATGGAAATCCCGGCGCCGGATGAGGCTGAGGATTATTATATCACGGAAGCTACGTTTGAAGAGGGAGGAAAGCTGTTTCTGGGTACCAGATTCGGGAAGGTGCTGGTTTTTGAAAACGGAGAAAATGCCTTTCCCCTTCTTGATGTCATAGATGCAGAGGGGCTGTCGAATATAAAAGAAATTTATTTTGACGATACGGGATATGCATATCTTGCTTCTGACAAGGGTATAGGGTGTTTTAACAGCGATGGGGTTTTCAGTAAGATAAACACGGGAACCTTTAGCGGGAATGTGAATCATATTTATAAGGATTATCAGGGGAATCTGTGGTTTACTTCCTCGAAGTGCGGTCTGCTGAAGATGGAAAAATCTGCTTTTACGAATCTTTACATGGTCTGCAATGCAAAGGATGCGGTGGTAAACGTTGCGCAGGAATACGGAGATTATATCTATACAGGTACAGATGACGGTCTGGTTATTTTGGATATAAATAACAGAACCACCGTGGAGAACGATCTTACAGATTATCTCAAAGGCGACAGGATCCGGGATATGGCAATAAGCCCCGAAGGAAAGCTTCTTATTGCCGCAAATGAAAACGGCATCATCGAGGTTTCAAAGAAGGGAAAATTTTCATCGTATCTGAAGGAGGATGAGGATGCCGGAAAAGGAGCAAGGGTCATATATACCGTTTCTGACGGACATATTTTTCTCTCTACGACCGAAGGGCTTTTGACGCTTTACGACCATGCTGTGGATAAGGTGCTTAAGCTGGATGGTGAGAAACAGGGCTCTGAAGTATATAATGTGCTGGAGCTTTCCGACGGATCTGTTTTGGCAGGTACAAACGGCGGAGGCATGTTCTTATTTAAAAACGGTGGTATTGAGGGTTATATCACGGCGGATTTGGGATTTCCCACAGGGGTTATCCTTCGTGTAGTGGAGGATAAGTGGGGGGACGGATACTTTGTCCTTACGGCCTGCGGACTTTGCTATATGGATGAAGATTATAATATCCGCGAGATAGAAAATGTGCCTTATTACAGTAATTATGACCTGGTAGAGGGTCCGAATAATAAGGTGTTTATACTCGGAGGCGCCGGAATATATGTTATAGACTACGGCGAGCTTATTTTCGGAGCAAATGAGGACAGCTTTGAACTGCTGGATAGTTCGGCAGGGATACAGGGGAGCATTACGGATAATGCATGGAATTATGTGGATGATGACGAAATATTGTATTTCTGCGGCAGCTCGGGGCTTTATAGTCTTGATCTGAATAATTATAAGACGGAGACCACGAAATATTATGCCGAGCTCGTATCCGTAACGGCTAACGGAGAGGAGCAGATAATCCTTAATGATACGGATGTTATAGATGTGGATGCCGGAGCGAATATAATAGAGCTGTCTTTGGGGTTAAACAGCTTTGGCTCTGCCGAGCCCATGGTGCGTTATTATATGTCCGGGGTAGATTCGGAAAAGACTACGGTTTCGGCCTCCGATATGGAAGACATTCGTTATGAAGGGCTTCCATATGGTCAGCACGAGTTTCATATCGAGGTCTTAAATGATGACGGAGAATTGGTTTCCGAGAGGACATATACCTTTTACAAGGAGCTGGAAGACTTTGAGAAGCCCGGCTTTAGGACGTATTTTATAACAATTTTCGTTGTATTTAATGCATTTTTGGCGCTTTGCGTTATAAATATCGGATCGTCTCTGCTAAACAGAAGGCGATTCAGCGAGCATGAAAGCACGGTGCAGCGCCTGGAGAGAGAAAAGACAAAGGCTCTGGAGACGGCGCTTCGGGCGGAGGAATCCGCAAACAGGACAAAGTCTGCCTTCCTTGCAAATATGTCACACGAGATCCGCACCCCCATAAACGCCATAATCGGTATGGATACCATGATAATGAGGGAATCTTCCCAGAGCAGGATAAGGGATTATGCGGTAAATATCCATACTGCCGGAAACACCCTGCTTTCTCTTATAAATGATATCCTTGATTTCTCAAAGATTGAGTCCGGAAAGATGGAGCTTGCGCCCGCAGAATATGAGGTGGGTCCCCTTATAAACAATCTGGTTAATATGGTGGAGCCCAAGGCAAAAGCAAAGAATCTTGACCTTATTATGGATATAGATCCGCACATTCCGAAGAGGCTCTACGGAGATGATGTACGCACGGAGCAGATCATTTTAAATATTTTAAATAACGCCGTGAAATATACGGAAGAGGGAAGCATCACGTTTTCCATGCGCCATGAGAAAATAAGTACCGGTGATGTTATCTTGAGTGTGAGCATTACAGATACCGGTATCGGCATGAAGCAGGAGGATATCGGCAAACTGTTTTCCCCCTACGAAAGAATCGAGGAAAGCAGAAATAAGAAGATAGAGGGCACAGGCCTTGGTATGAGTATTACAAAGAGCCTGTTAAAGCAGATGGATTCTACCCTGGAAGTTACCAGCGAATACGGAAAGGGGTCCACATTTGCCTTTAGCATAACAGTGCCTGTCGTATCTGATGAGGAGATAGGTGACTACAGGCAGTATTCAAGCGCTTCGGATATCGATCCCAGCGCAAAAGAAGCTTTCCATGCGCCGGATGCGGAGATTCTCGTAGTAGATGATGTTGAGATGAATCTCATGGTGGCGGTAGGACTCCTAAAGAGAGTGCGTGTTAAGGTCGATACCGCTTCCGGAGGAAGAGAAGCTCTGAAAATGACCGCCAAAAAGAAATATGATATAATATTCCTGGATTCCATGATGCCGGATATGACAGGCGATGAGACCATGCATGAGATAAGGAGAAACAGCTCCCTTAATCTTTCTACGCCTATCATTGTCCTTACAGCGGATGCTGTAAAGGGAGCCCGGGAAGAATATCTTCGCATGGGATATTCGGATTATCTTTCAAAGCCTATCGAGGTATCAAAGATAGAAGGCATGCTGCAGACATATCTGCCTCCCGGAAAGATTATTCCGGTAGACAGGATGAGCACAGATGATTTTATTGCAAATGCCCAGCCGGATGATGAGGATGCAGGTGTATTCGGCGGAATTATAGATTTTGGAGAGCCTGATGCGCCTTCTGAAGAGCCGAAGCCGGATTATTCCGGGTATCCTGTGATAGAGGGACTTTCTCTTATAGAGGAGATAGATACGGATAAGGCGGTCACCCAGGCGGGAGGCTGTGAGCTTTATGAGAGTATATGCAAAAACTTCCGGGATACGGCGGTTTCCCGTATAGAAATGCTGCGGGGATATTATGAAAGCCGGGATATAGAAAATTATACTATTCAGGTACACGCCCTAAAGAGCACGGCAAGGCTTATAGGAGCCTTTAAGTTTTCCGATGCGGCGTTAAAGCTCGAAGAAGCCGGAAGAGCAAATGATATGGATACCATAGACGCCGGGACGGACTATATCCTGGCAGAATACGCCAGATTGTACAAGGCTTTTGATACTGTTATATCCGGAGGCGGCGACGGTGATGTGGCAGCAGAAGATGCGCCGGATGAGAGAGAGGAAATTGAGAAAGACGATCTTTTAGGAGCCCTTTCGGATATGAAGGAGCTTCTTGAAGCCTTTGACTTTGATACTGCAAAGGAATTGTTTGATGAGATATCTGAATACAGAATGCCGGAGGATTTTACCCGAATTTACGAGATCTTGAGAAACGCCATGGCGGAAGTTGACAGAGATTCAGTCATTGAAGCTATAGATGAATATTTATCACAAGGAGAATAAAAAATGTTGTCAAGAAAAAACCAGTCGGGGAACGGGAACGAGGCAGACAGGTCAAGATTTATCGTGGAGGACGAGGAAATATCGGAAAGCAGCGCAATCGGAGGCGGAAGCATTCTCTTTATATCAGACAAGGAATCCTTTATTCTTAAGTCTATAATGAAAAATTTGGCGAATCAGGGACAAAACGTGATTTTTGCGCCTTTCGACATCGAAGCCATAGAAGAGGCAAGGGATTATTTGTGCGGGCTTATATATATGTATGTGGAAGATATCTCCGATGTGGATATGAAGACCTGTGTTTATCTGCGGGATCTTTGTGCGGAAAACGACTATGATCTATTTATCATGGGATATGAGCAGGATATAAATGAGCTTAGGGAACAGTGCTTTAACCGGGGCATTGCCGGAGAATATCTAAAGCCCATAAATGCAAAGGAAGTAGCGGCCGAGATAATCGAAGATGTGGGCGACGAAGCTGCGAAAATGCGCAGAAAGCACATTCTTCTGGTGGATGATTCCGGTACCATGCTGACTACCATAAAGAGTTGGCTGGATGATAAATACCGCATTACCATGGTAAATTCCGCTATGAATGCCATTACATTTCTTGCGACCCAGACGCCGGATCTTATCCTTTTGGACTATGAGATGCCTGCCTGCACCGGCGGGCAGTTTCTGGAGATGATGAAGGCCGACGAAAAGATAACGGATATCCCCGTGATATTCCTGACGGCTCATCAGGACGCCGAGACCGTAAAGGAGGTCATAGCCTTAAAGCCTGCGGGATATTTGCTGAAATCCCTTCCGAAGGAGGAAATAGTAAAAGCCGTTGACGAATTTTTCATGAAGCAAAAGATGTGATTTCGTGAAGATTGGGAGAGGAAATTGGGTAATTTAATAGACCACAATGAAGTAGCGCATCTGGCACAAAGCGCCATAGAGCAGGGACAATATGGCGCAGCAGATGCGTTTTTAAATAAAATGCTTTATGAATGTACTCCGGAGGTGGGAAAAGAGATACTTTCGGAACGCAATATGGCGCTCAAGATACTCACGGAGATTTTGCTTTGTGAGGAAAGAAGAAATGCTGCCGGGGGGCTGCATTTTGATACGTGGAAAGCCGCCGGGGGATACGACGGCTTTTTTGCGTGCTATCAAAGGATAAAGCGGGCTGTCCGGAGGGTCTGGTTCGGGCTGTCAAGGGAAGATATAGAGAATGGCTTTTCGGCTTTGTCCGATATAGAGATGTCGCCGGATATGTTCTGCGTTATAGCGAAATATTCCGTCCCGCCGGAATTATGGGGTGATGCCTTTGAAAGGCTTTCACAGGTTTCCTCTCTTCACGAAGATATAAGGGTTGGAGTCTTGGGATATTTGCAGGCTATAAAGGAAAACGGCCTTTGGGGGGAGGAGAAATGCGTTAAGCCCCGAAAGAAGTATGATGCATTTTCATATAGAAAGCTGATGTATAAGAAGGGCTGTGATTCTTCCGGGAGGTTTGGCGAATGCGGCTTTGATACTGCGGACATAAATAAAGTCGCCGTTATTTATTGCACAAATGACGAAGGATATGCAGCTGAGTGCAGGAAATATCTGGAATATCTGTCGCTCCCTAAAGGGGTGAGCGGGGAAATCCTTGAAATATGGGATGCGCCTTCCATGGCGGCAGGGTATAACTTTGCCATGTCGCAGACGGATGCGAAATACAAGATTTATATTCACCATGACACCATGGTCATAGACAGTGACGTTGTTGGAAAGCTTCTTGAGATTTACGGGGTAGATGATGCGGTGGGTATGACGGGAGTCTTCGGCTCCGTAAACCTTCCTAAAAGCTGCAGATGGGCCGAGTCCTCATACGAGGATTCCGTCCTTACCCTGTGGCAGGATGCCATGCTGGATTTCATAAGGCCGAAGGCTTCGGGGGTAACGCATAAGGAGGGCGCCTGGGGTGAATCCGGATTTTCGGCAATCGAGGCAGAGGCTATAGACGGCGCCTTTATATCGACATCTGTCGATATTCCCTGGCGTGAGGATGTATTTGACAACTGGCATTATTACGATATCAGCCAATGCTTTGAGATGCGAGAAACGGGGTATAAAACGGCGCTTATTGCAGATGATACCCCCTGGATCCTTCACGAATCTACCCTTCGCAAGGATCCAAAGGATCTTTACGGGAAATATTGCGGGATTTTTAAAGAAGCGTATAAAAAACATGGCGGGGAATGTAAAAATCAGAAATAAATTTTCCTGTGAGGAGGAGAGACAAACAATGTATGTACATGGGAGTAATATTGAGGGTAAGATTTCCAACAATTACAATGGGCTGGCAAATGAATTGGCATCATTTAAGGATGAGATATATTTGCCCATGCGTGAAGAAGTCGAATCTCTAGACTTAAATAAGGGGCGTATGGTTTTCGATACGTTAACAATGGTTTTAAATGATTACTGGAAAAAATTACATAAATTTGCAGTCGATTATAACATTAAATCTCAATCAAAATTTGAATCGACTTTTTTGGAAGAAATAAGCTATTATCTGTTTCATAATCTTGACGAGATAAAAGAGGGGAAGCTTGATATCTTTAACAAAGGTATTTATGCAGGGTTGAAAATCAACGAAGATCTTTCGATAGACGTAATAAAAAAGGATGTTGATTTTTGTATAGGAAAGAAAATAAGTATATCTATTGATGACCAAAACCCGGTATCGCTAATTATACCCGCTGTATCTGTTGAAGTAAAAACTTATTTAGATGCCACTATGTTCGGAGAAATAAAATCATCAAGTAAAACTCTCAAAAGTTCTACACCTAATTCCAAAGCATATGTACTTATGGGTTATAAAAATCTTGCTGATGAACATATTTTAGCTGCCAGACAAGACGCTACTTTGGATGAAATGTTTGTTTTGCAAGCAAATGAAGGTGCACCAATAGACAGTGAAGCCCTCTATGAATATTATAAGGAAATTAAGGAGGTTATCTCATCGTTGGCAACTCCGCCTACAATTAATGTTCCCGGAAGACTTTTGCAGTATGCCAAAAAGGTATCCAAATAAGGAATAGCGTCAATAGATAATTGCCTCGCCGGTAACAACGGGGCAATTGTATTTATTGTTTTTTGTTTTTGAAATATTTCTTTATACTTTCAGCAATTCCCTTGGCTAATAATGGAGGAACTGCATTTCCGATTTGTTGATATTGCGATATATTTTTTTCCCAAGACATTGTAGTTCGTTTGCCGTAGAAAATATATTTGTCCGGAAATGATTGCAGTCTTGCCCCTTCTCGAGCTGTATAGTTACGATTGATATGCGGATGGACAAAGTTGCTTTGAAAGCTTGCGGGTATTGTGGGAGAAGGCCTGTCAGGATATGGTCGCATGTTGTTTTGAGAATAAACTTTTCCGCTTATTTTATCAGCTGCGCCTCTTTGTCTTTGCTGATATTCCCGGGCTACATCTGCAACCGATTGACCGCATTTTATATGAGAAAATCTTTCGACCAATCTTGCTGTATGTTTCATTGCTATATGATTGTAAACTGCGTCAGAACCTTCTCTTATCCACTTCTGATATTCATTTTGGGGATCGCAAGGATATTCAGCACTTTCGACACCCTCTCCCGCATATATTAAAGGTAAATCCATAATTGCTTGTTCGATAGTGATCTGTTCGTCTCCAAATAAATATCCTTTCGGCTCTAAACTATCCCTGTCATATGGAATGTCATTTCTTAATCCGATGAAAAAAACTCGAATTCTACTTTGCGGGACACCAAATTCGGCGGCGTTTAATATAAAAATTTCAACATTATATCCGGCCGCATTATATTCATTTAATATAACATCTTTGACCAATTGACCGGACTTTGTCTGCATTGATAATATTCCTGTGACATTTTCCATCACAAAAAAATTGGGTTGAAAATATTTTACAAATCTGACAAATTCCATGAATAAACTGTTTCGGGGATCCTTCTTGTCTCTGTTTCCGCTTAAGGAGAAGCCTTGACAGGGAGGACCGCCGATGATTCCGTCGATTTTTGTGTTTTTTCGAGGGAGCAACGCATTCAATTCTTGTAATTGTGTGATGTCTGCTGTTACGACTTTTGTACTACTATGGTTTTTCATGTATGTTTCAGAAGCCCATTCATCTTTTTCGACGGCCAGAGGGATTTTATACCCTGCCATTTCAAAACCTGTACTTAAACCGCCGCAACCGGCAAACAAGTCAATTATATTCATTATCTGTACTCCTGTAATTATACTTCGTCCCCGTTTGCGAGGATAAACACTCGTTTGAATTTTACATTCAGGACTTTCGAAATATCTTCCAAGTCCCGTATAGTAAATGATTCTCTTTTCATTTTTGAATTGAAATTTTGTGGAGATTTTCCAAGTCTGCGAGCCAATTCTGCCTCGCTTACTTTGCACCTCACACAAAGTACTTTTATCTGTTCTGATATGGTCATGGCTCACCTCCTTATGTAGTATAAACTTATATTTTTATAATGTCAACAAAATTCTGAGTAGTATTAACTTATTTCTGAGTGATTGGATATCTGAAATTATTAATATG
>CAJOQM010000058.1 GCA_905236845.1 uncultured Lachnospiraceae bacterium
ATGCCCTATGGGTGATGAGACGCAGACTGCCAATACAGGATTATTGTTATTTTATCATTTGTATGATATACTTCGTTAATGAGGTGTGATTTCATCTTGTATCGGGATTCTTGAAATTTTAGGGGTGTTAATGTGAATACTAAACTTAAAAACCTCCTTCAACATTATGATCTCGTGATCCTGGTTGATGTCGAAAATGCGGATGTTCTTACGGATAAGCTGTGTAAATCTTTCGCTTTTATTAACACGGGGAAGAGTCTTTGTGTTATATCTGTATCAGATTTTCCTGTAAAAAACAATAAACATAATTTAATAAAAGTGACGGCTCGGGAGATGGGTGAAATTCTTGATCTTTATCGAAGCTATGAGGCGTCCGACAAATTGATTTTTCTTGGTGAGAGCGAAAATTACGGCGGATTGCGTAATTATGTGAGATCAGATATTTTATCCGAAGAAGAAATGTTTGAAGCATTGCTTATATAAAGGGGTGTTCCATGGATAGATTTTATTATAATGAAATGAAGAATACCCTTGAAGAATTCAAAGAAGATATTCGCAAAAAAACCGTATTTATTTTCGGACATTGCGAGGCTTCTTTTGCGCTTTCGGATATGCTTATGGATAATGATATTTTTCCCGTTTCCATATTGGATAACAGCCCGGCAAAAATAGGTCTTAAATACAAGGACATTCCGGTGACGGCGCCGGATAAAGTCCTGCATACCGCAGCTGAAAATGCAGTAGTTCTCATTGTTATGCGCTTTTATGAATCCATGAACAGGCAGCTTCGGGATATGGGTTTTGAGGGCGATATAATAAAGCTTGTTGATTATAATACTTATGCGGAATATTCCCTTACGGAAGATACAATAAACAGAAAGAAACAAAGGATAATTTACGGTCAAAAATTATTGGATAAAATAAAAGAAAAATATCCTTTGTCGATGATTATTTTTTGCCCTTTTAATGCGCTGGGAGATGTGTATTTTTGCATGTCATATCTTCCGGAATTTTTGAAGAAAAAAGGAGTAAAGGAAAGGGTAATATGCGCTCCTTCTTTATCCTGCGCAAAGGTGGCGGAGCTTTTCGGAGCGGAACACATGGAAATCCTGCCGCAAAAAGACCTGGATGCGGCTATTCAGGCTGCGATATATACAAAAGATGAAGGCTGCTTTATAGCCCATCATGACAGACCTTATGTGGTAAATCTGCACAAAGCATTGTATAATAAATGCATTCCCCTTGATACGATTTACAGATGCGGCGTATTCGGGCTGCCTGTGGATACAAAGCCCGCACAGCCCGTAAACCTGACAGAGTATAATTTTGATATACAAATCGTAAAGGGAAAGACCATAATCATTTCCCCATACGCAAAGTCCGTACCCGCCTTGCCGGATAGGATATGGGATGATCTTGTGGCCGATCTGTCAAAAGAAGGATATGAGATTTATACCAATGTCGCAGGAGAAGAAAAGCCCCTTGCCGGGACAAGACCCATTAGTCCGGAGATTTCCCAAATGAAGGATGCTGTCGAAAAAGCCGGAATGTTTATTGGCATAAGGAGCGGTATGTGTGATATCATAAGGACTGCAGATTGCAAGAAAGCAGCTCTGTATCCCGATTATAATTATTGCGACACAAAATGGAAATCCATTGATATGTATGGGATAGAAGGATTCGAAAATATAGTGATTGAGGACGCAGATACATGGGAAAAGATAAAGAAAAAAACAGCATGGTTTTAACCCTTTCAACCCTGCCGAAGACTTGGATATTTGACCTGGACGGGACGCTCCTTAAGCATAACGGATACAAAATCGACGGAAAGGATACATTGCTAAAAGGCGCTGCGGAATATATTGCGCAGATTCCGCCGGAAGATTACATACTGATCCTTACATCCAGGACGGATGAATACAGGAAAATGACCCTTGATTTCCTGAAGGAAAACGGAATCAGATATGATAAGATTCTTTTTAATATTCCAATGGGTGAAAGGATAGTTGTTAATGACAGAAAGCCGTCGGGACTCGATATGGCTATAGCGATAAATACCGACAGAGATGCTGCGCATTTGCCGGATGTTGAGAGAAAATTATAGGGGGATGAAATGGAAAATCCGAAATTTGAACTTATGGCGTCTATGATGTGCGCCGATTACAGAAATCTCGAAAAAGAGGTTAGAGAGCTTGATGAGGGCGGCATAGATTCGTTCCATATCGATATAATGGACGGGCGGTATGTGGGTAATTTTGCCATGTCCTTAAACGATCTTCGCTGCATAAGGTCTCTTACGGAAAAACCGCTTGACGTCCATCTTATGGTGGAGCATCCCATAAATACCATTGATCTTTTTATTCAGGCGCTAAAGCCCGGAGATACGATTTATATTCATCCGGAGGCGGAATATCATCCCTCAACGACCCTGCAGAAAATAATAAATGCGGGCATAATCCCCGGTATAGCCATAAATCCCGGGACCAGCGTGGGTACCGTGCTTGAGATGCTCCGTATAGTAAACAAAGTCCTCGTTATGTCGGTTAATCCGGGCAATGCGGGACAGATGTTTTTGCCTTATGTCGGGGAAAAATATGACAGGCTCCTTGCCATAAAAAACGATATGGATTTCGAAGTATATTGGGACGGAGCCTGCGGCGCCGACAAGATTAAGACATTTGCGCCCCGGGGAGTAAAGGGCTTTGTCCTTGGAACAACCCTTCTTTTCGGGAAAGACAGACCCTATAAAGAAACGCTTGAAAAGATAAGGGAGATGGATTTTCGATGAATATAGCTTTGGTTTTATCCGGTGGCCTGGGGACCCGCATTGTTTCTGAGGTCCCGAAACAATATGTTACAATCCGGGGGAAAATGATTGTTACATATACTCTTGAGACTTTGTGTAATCACGAAATGATCGATGCAGTACAGATAGTAGCCGATAAAGGCTGGTGGGATGCTGTAGTTACGGAGGCTCCTGCGGGAGGCAAATTAAAGGGGTTTTCCTCTCCCGGAAGGAACAGACAGCTATCTATATTAAACGGTCTTCGGGATATCAGTAAATATGCGGATAAAGACGATATTGTCCTTGTTCATGATGCGGTGCGCCCCTTTGTATCGGCGGAATTGATTGCAGACACCATTAATGCGGCAAAAGGATATGACGGCGCTGTTCCTGTCCTTCCCCTTAAGGATACGGTGTATTTCAGCGAAGACGGGAAGTCTCTTACAAATACGCTGGAGAGATCAAAGATTCTTGCGGGACAGGCTCCTGAAGCTTTTGTCCTGGGGAAATATTTTGAAGCAAATGAGGCTTTAAGTGAAGATGAAATCCTGAAGCTCTCTGGCTCTGCAGAACCGGCGCTTCTAAAAGGGCTTCGGATTGCGACGATTCCCGGAGATGAAAAGAATTTTAAGATTACCACAAACGAGGATTTGGACAGATTTCGCAAAATCGTGGAGAAGACATATTGATGAAAGCATGGGTTTTAGAAAACGTAGGAGATATTTCCCTGCAGGATATAGAAGTTCCCAAACCCGGTGAAAATGAAGTCCTTATAAATGTAATGGCAGCGGGAATCTGCGGTTCGGATATTCCCCGAATCTATGAGACGGGAGCACACAGAATGCCGCTTGTCCCCGGGCATGAATTTTCCGGCGTAGTGGATGCTGCAGGAGGGGATGCGGGAAAGTCCTTCATAGGAAAAAGAGTCGGCGTATTTCCCAAGATTCCCTGCGGCAAATGCGCTTATTGCCAAAAGGGCAGGGGCGACCTTTGTAATCAATATGATTATGTGGGGTCTCGCAGGGACGGGGCTTTTGCTGAATATGTGACGGCGCCTTTCGCTAATCTTATAGAGCTTCCGGATAATGTAACTTTTGATGAAGCGGCTATGCTTGAGCCCATGTCCGTTTCCGTAAATGCTGTACGCACGGGGATAAAGACTGCGGGGGATGCGGCGACGACGGAATCTGCAATTTGCGTTTGCGGCCTTGGTACCATAGGTCTTATGATAACCATGATTCTAAAAGGTCTTGGTTATGATAATTTATATGTCGTAGGGAACAAGGATTTTCAGCGGGAAAAGGCGGCTTTGCTGGGAGTTTCCAAAGACCGTTTTTGCGATAGAAGAATAGATGCTCCCGATTCCTGGCTTAAAGAAAAAAACGGCGGAATTGATATTTATTTTGAATGTGTGGGGAGCAATGAGAGCATAAATTACGGTCTTAGGGCGGCGGTGCCTGCCGGGACTGTGATTATCGTTGGAAATCCCCGCTCGGATATGTATTTTGACAGAAATACATATTGGGAAATTCCCCGCAAACAGCTTACCGTAAAGGGCATATGGAATTCGGTTTTCCGGGATGATTGGGAGTATGCGTTAAAGCTTATAGCAGGCGGTAATGTGCGGCTCTTGGATCTAGTTACCCACAGACTTCCCATATCAGAGCTTGATAAGGGATTTTTGATAATGTGGGATAAGACAGAGGATTACTGCAAAATCCTCATGTCCTAGCCCTCCTTATCCAGTACTCCTTTAAGGATCCTTGCAGCTTCCGGCTTCTTTGTGCAGGCGTATCTTAAGACAGGTACTAAGGCGCATACGTCGGAGGCTGTTTTTATATTGCTTGAAAACAGATTTTCCGTCCAGGTAGGGGATATCATGCGCTGGGATATGCTTAATATCATCTCGCTTCCCGAAAGCCTGTGGACCAGGTTTTTGATGCCGTGATCAAGGAGGACTATGGCGCCAAGAGGCCAGGAGCCTGCGTTATAGATATCCGACGTGCCACACCAGGGAAGACCGTATACAGTGGCTTCTCCTGTGTCTTTGTCGCACCCTATGAGGTTAAGATCTCCGTTTATGTATGCTACGTCAAATGCCTTTTTCCAAAGGGCGGCATGGGTGGATTTGCCGGCGCCCGAAGGCCCGGAAAAAAGGATGGCTTTTCCGTTATATAGGATTGATGAGGAATGGATGGCGCAAAGCCCGTTTTGCTGGGCGAGTATGAAAAACGCCGTTCGCATGGCAAAGAATATTTCCTCGGCTTCCGAATATTGCCCCGTGGAATTTGCAGCCCGCTTTTCGGAATAAATAAAAACGGAGGAAGCGTCCTTTGAGACATGCATTTCGTTTACGTGGTTGTTTCTGCTGTATATAAAAGCATAGATATTGTCGTTTTCGATAACGCTTAACTCGGGGGTTCGAAGAAGGAGATTGCCTATGGGGTAGGAGCCCGGCATTCCCTTTACAATACAGATTTCCTGGTCGTAATTTGCGTCGGCGTTTTCGGGGGCGGGATCTGCCGCAAAGGCTGACATTTCCTTTCGAAGGAGCGAAAGGGGACCGTGATACCGAAGGGAGAATCCTGCGATATTAAACACAGCTTCTTCGCTTTGATTTTTAATGTAATCCCTGTTTATTTCTTCGTCTTCTATAAGGACGCCCATGGATTTAAGGTGATTCAGGAAGTCGTCAAGATCTTTTTCCAATATGGGCATATCTTCGTCCGACGCACCGTATTTATCCCGCATCTTTTCAAGGATTTTATCCTTTGAAAGATTTAAAGTAAGGAGAAATGCAATAAATTCCCCGGATGCATTAAGCTTCATTCCCCGGGAAAATTCCGCTACTGCCTGCCCGTAAGGCAAAAGATAAGTGTCGTTTTCTATTTTCTTAAAACAAAATCCGTCTCGTAATCTCATAATGACCTCCCGAAATATAGGTAAACTATAACACTCTTCCATAAAAAGTGCAAAAATGATAGAATAAGAGCCATGAATGAGCCAAAGAAAATGAAAACAAAGGTAACGGGACACAGCATGTATCCGTTTCTTATAGAGGGCAGGGATATTGCGCATCTGGAAGAGGTTGACATAACGCCAACGGAGCCGTTAAAACCGGAGTCCGAACCAAAAGCCGGTGTGGATGCAACGCCAAAGTCCGCCCTAAACCAGCGATTTCGCCCCGGGGACGTCCTTCTTTACCGTCGTGATACAGGTATCCTTGTCTTGCACCGGGTCGTGAAAGTAACATCCGAAGGCTATTATATGCTTGGGGACAGCCAGCAAAAATCCCAGATAGAAGGTCCCATCCGCCCGGAGCAGATAAAAGGGATATTAACCGCCCGGGAAAGAGACGGGAAAATTCTTTATACAACCAATCCGCTCTATCGATTGAGTGCATTTATATGGCGCATCCTCCTTCCTCTTCGAAGACCTCTCCAGAAGGTGGCTTTCTTTTTCAGACATTGTTTGAGCGACCGGCACCCGCCTGACGCATAATGTGGATTAATTAAAATCGGCGTTTCTTAAGAACTTCATAAAAATTTAACTTGCATTTTCCGTGCAGGGGTTTATAATACGAGAATAGTTTTTAAATACAACTCTTTTTAATAGGAAGTAATTTTTGATTAATTCCTTTGACGGGAGGTGGTTTGTACGGGTGAATTCACGGAAAAGCTCATGGAAGAGCTGAATTGTGAAACCGTATTTACAATACCGATATTCGGAGGGATAGGCGTATCTGAGGCAGTGGTCGTCACATGGATCATAATGGGTGTCCTTACTGTGGCAGCCATTTTCCTTGGGAGAAACCTTACCATAGACAATTGCAGCAAGAAACAGCTTCTTCTGGAATCCTTTTTCGGGATGCTGGATAATTTCTTTATCGGGCTAATGGGAAAGAAAGGCAAGCGTTATGTGCCCTATATGATGACCATCATCATATACATTGGATTTTCCAATATCATCGGCATATTCGGCTTCAAATCCCCTACAAAGGACGTCCGGGTCACGGCGGGGCTCGCCTTTATGAGTATAGTCCTTGTGCAGATCGCGGGCATCCAGAACAGAGGCTTTAAGGGCTGGCTTAAGAGCTTTGCGGAGCCTATATTTATCGTGGCTCCCATAAATGTTCTTGAGCTTATTATAAAACCGCTTTCGCTTTGCATGCGATTGTACGGAAATGTATTGGGCGCATTTATTATCATGAAGCTGATTGAGCTTGTGGTTCCCTTGGTTGCGCCTCCGATATTCAGTATTTATTTCGATCTTTTTGACGGTTTCATACAGGCATATGTATTTTGCTTTTTGACTTCGCTTTATATAAGCGAAGCGATAGGCGAGGAGGAGGAGACCATCCCCAAGGCATCTTCTCCGGGACAAATTGAGGAACATAAATAAATTTTTATTTACGAAAGGAAGGTAACATTATGGTAGCATTGGGAGCAGCAATTGCAGCATTAACAGGTATAGGAGCAGGAGTCGGCATAAGCTTTGCAACGGCAAAGGCAGTAGACGCTACGGCTCGTCAGCCCGAGGCAGGCAGCAGGATTATGACTATCCTCCTCCTCGGAGCAGCTCTTGCGGAGGCAACGGCTATTTACGGATTCGTTATCGGTCTTCTTATAATTCTTAACCTGGGTTGATATTCCGGTCCTCGGATAACAGGGCATTAACGAGGTGTTTAAATGTTTACACTTGAGCTTTCAAACATTATATTTACGGTTGTTAATGTGCTCATATTGTATTTCCTTATGCGCAAGTTCCTTATAGGACCTGTGCGCAGCATCATGGAGCAAAGACAGCAGATGATAGAAGGCTCCTTTGCAGAAGCACAAAGGAAAAACGATGAAGCTAATGAGCTGAAATCTCAATATGAGGCAAAGATTGTATCGGCCGAAGATGAAGCGCAGCAGATAGTGGCAGATGCCCGGGAAAAGGCAAATGATGAGTATAACCGCAGGGTGAATTCCGCCATTAATTATTCAAACAGGATTCGTACAGAAGCCAGGGAGAGAATAAGCGCCGAGGAAGAGCAGGCCAAAAAGGACGTGCTTTCTTCTGTTGCGTCTCTTGCCATGGCGGCCGCTGTAAAGGTAGCGGGCGGGAAGAACGACGCCCTTACGGACGAATCTATCTATGATGATTTTATCAGGGAAGTGAGCGCACAGGATGGAACAACGTCTTATTAATTATGCAAAAGCCGCATATGAGCTGGGCATAGAATCCTGTGACCTTTTCGAACCCATTAATCTCATAGAGGGTTCCCCGGAGCTTACGGCGCTGTATAAGGATTTGTCCGTTGCCAAAAAAGACAGACAGGATATCACGCTGGATATAGCCTCGTCCTGCCACTGGAGCGACAAGGTGAAGAATTTCCTTGCCTTTTTGTCTTCGGGCACGGATATACTGCGGCTTTCCGAGATCAGTGATGGGATAGACAGGCTAAAGGCGGCGGAAACGGATGTGCTCGACGCAAGGCTTTTCTGTGTTCATCCGCCCACGGATTCCCAGAAGGAGCAGATAGAAAGATATCTTATGAACCGTTTCCACAAAGGCAGTGTAAATCTCCATATAGAAATCCACGAGGATCTTATAGGAGGATTTGTGCTGGTGGCAGGCGGTATCACCATAAATAGAAGTATGCAGCGTACGGCTTTTCAGCTGGAAAGAGTACTTAAATTCAGATAAAGGTATAGAAAATGGCTTCAATAAGTTCAGATGAAATAATTTCGATTATCAAAGCCCGTATAGAGGATTTTGACGTTATTACAAAAGACCGGGAGACGGGTACCGTCACCTATGTGGGAGACGGCGTGGTGAATGCCTATGGTCTTGACAAGGTAATGTACAATGAAATCGTTCTTTTTGACAGCGGCGTAAAGGGAATGGTACAGGATATCCGTCAGGATAGCGTAGGATGTGTTCTTTTCGGGAGCGACAAGGGTATCCGGGAGGGCTCTCATGTCCGCCGGACCATGAGGCGTGCGGGAGTCCCCGTTGGCGAAGGCTTCCTGGGACGTGTTATAAATGCTCTGGGCGAGCCCATAGACGGTCTGGGAGATATCAAAGAAGAGGATTACCGACCCGTTGAGGAGCCTGCGCCGGGCATTATAGACAGGCAGCCTGTGGCAGCCCCCATGGAGACAGGTATACTTTCCATAGACTCCATGTTCCCCATAGGCCGGGGTCAAAGAGAGCTTATCATAGGCGACAGGCAGACGGGAAAGACTTCTATTGCTACGGATACAATCATTAACCAGAAAGGCAAGGATGTTATATGTATCTATGTCGCCATAGGTCAGAAAGCATCCAGCGTGGCGAAGCTTGTAAATACTTTGAAAAACAATGGAGCTATGGATTATACCATCGTGGTTTCATCCACCGCATCGGATCCTGCGCCTCTGCAGTATATAGCGCCTTATGCGGGAACGGCTATGGGCGAATATTTCATGCATCAGGGTAAGGATGTCCTTATAGTTTACGACGATCTTTCAAAGCATGCGGTAGCATACAGAGCCATATCTTTGCTTCTTGAAAGGTCTCCCGGACGAGAGGCATATCCCGGAGATGTTTTTTATCTGCATTCAAGGCTCCTTGAGAGGTCAAGCAGACTCTCCGAGAAGCTCGGCGGCGGTTCCATGACGGCGCTTCCCATTATCGAAACCCAGGACGGAGACGTGTCGGCATATATACCTACGAATGTTATATCTATTACAGACGGTCAGATATTCCTGGAGTCGAGCCTTTTCTTTGAGGGTCAGCGTCCTGCGGTAAATGTAGGTCTTTCCGTATCCCGTGTAGGCGGTGCTGCGCAGGCAAAGGCTATGAAAAAGGCAGCTGGATCTATCCGTATAGACCTTGCCCAATACCGAGAGATGGAGATATTTACGCAGTTTGCATCGGATCTTGACGACAATACAAAGTCTCTTCTTGCAAACGGAAAGGCTCTTATGGAGCTTTTAAAGCAGCCCGTATCCCATCCCTTGAGCCTTGCGCAGCAGGTAGTTGTGCTGGTGCTTTCTACAAACAAGTATTTTAGCGATGTGGAGGATGTAAACGAATTCCGCTGGAAACTGCTTGAATATTTCGATGAAAAACAGTCCGATATAATGGACGAGATAAACAATACAAAGGAGCTTTCGGATGAGCTTTCAGAGCGCATCCTGAAGGAAGCCAACGCATTTAAGGAAAACAACGCATAAAAAATGGCATCGGCAAAAGAGATAAAAAACAGGATAAAGAGCATTAACGATACCCAAAAAATCACTAATGCCATGTACCTTATATCCTCGATGAAGCTTCGAAAGGCCAAAGAACAGCTGGAAAAGGCCATGCCCTTTTTCTATGCTTTAGACCCTGCCATAGGAGATTTCCTTAAGGCTGTGCCGGATCTTAATAGTATTTATTTTGACGATTATGTGCCGCCCCGGCGCAGGAATGAGGAGCCGGAAAAGAAAAAGACTGTCCGGGCATATCTTGTGGTGACTGCGGATAAGGGGCTTGCGGGGGCGTACAACCACAACATCATTAAGCAGGTAGAGACCATGCTTAAGGAAGCTCTTGATGTTGACGAAAGCGTGGAGAACCAGCTTTTTGTGGTAGGTGAGCTTGGAAGGCAATATTTTTATTCCAGGGATATTACCGTGTCCCATAATTTCCTTTATACCGCCCAGGATCCAAAGCTTTCCAGAGCCCGAGCCATTACCACATATATACTTCCCAGATATGAAAGGGGAGAAATTGATGAGATATATCTCATATACACATCCATGGTAAACAGCATGCGTCAGGAGGTAAAGACGGAAAAGCTTCTCCCGCTGCACAAGGCGGAGTTTATCACTCTGAATGCGGAAGGCGTAAAGCAGGAGCAGTATGAATTCCAGACCTATCCATCGGCGGATGAAGTAGTTACCAGCATTATGCCCAATTATTTTGCGGGTTTTGTATACAGGGCGCTGGTAGAGGCCTTTGCCTGTGAGCAGAACGCCAGAATGACGGCTATGAAGGCTGCAAACGATAACGCCAGCGATATGTTAAAATCGCTTAATATACAATATAACAGGATACGACAGGCATCGATTACCCAGGAGATCACGGAGGTAATTGGCGGTGCAAAGGCTCTCAGGAAAAAATAGCAGGCATCATGCAGCTTAAGGGAGCTTTAGCAGATAAATAAGGAGCAATATTATGGCTGACGGAAAAATAGCACAGGTAATGGGTCCCGTGGTAGACGTGGCTTTTGAAAAATCGGAAGAGCTTCCTGCAATCCGTAACGCTTTGGAAGTTATAAATGACGGAGAGAGGCTGGTTATGGAGGTTTCCCAGCATATGGGGAACAATCTTGCCAGATGCATCATGCTTTCATCAAGCGACGGTCTTTCAAAGGGCATGGATGTCCGCGATACGGGAAGCGGGATAAAGGTTCCCGTGGGAGAGGAGTGCCTGGGAAGGCTCTTTAATGTACTGGGTGAAACCATAGACGACGGGCCATCCCTTAGCGAAAATACGGAAAAATGGGTGATTCACAGAGATCCTCCTTCTTTTGTAGAGCAAAGTCCCGTAGTGGAGATGCTGCCTACGGGCATCAAGGTCATAGACCTTCTGGCGCCTTATGCAAAGGGCGGTAAGGTAGGTCTTTTCGGAGGAGCCGGCGTAGGCAAGACCGTGCTTATCCAGGAGCTTATCCAGAATGTGTCAAACGAAGGCGGATATTCCATATTTACCGGTGTAGGAGAGCGTTCCAGGGAGGGTAACGACCTTTGGAGCGAGATGACAGAATCCGGAGTCATAAAGAACACGGCTCTTGTATTCGGCCAGATGAATGAGCCCCCCGGAGCACGTATGCGTGTAGCCCAGACCGGACTTACCATGGCGGAATATTTCCGTGATGTAAAAAATCAAAACGTGCTTTTGTTTATAGATAATATATTCAGATTTACACAGGCGGGATCTGAAGTGTCGGCACTTCTTGGCCGTATGCCTTCTGCCGTGGGATACCAGCCGACGCTGGCGACCGAGATGGGAGAGCTCCAGGAGCGTATCGCATCCACCAGCAAGGGCTCCGTTACCAGCGTACAGGCAGTGTATGTCCCTGCGGATGACCTTACGGATCCGGCGCCTGCGACTACGTTTGCCCATCTTGATGCGACGACGGTTCTTTCCCGTAAGATAGTGGAGCAGGGTATTTATCCCGCAGTGGATCCTCTGGATTCCACATCCCGTATATTGGAGCCGGATGTAGTGGGCAAGGAGCATTATGAAGTGGCTCGTGAGGTACAGGAGTATCTCCAGCAATATAAGGAACTTCAGGATATCATTGCAATCCTTGGTATGGAGGAGCTTTCGGATGCGGATAAGACTGTGGTTTACCGCTCCAGGAAGATTCAAAGATTCCTGTCGCAGCCTTTCCATGTAGCGGAGGTATTTACCGGCGTTCCCGGCAAGTTCGTTACGGTGGAAGATACTGTAAAGGGATTTGCCGCCATTTTAAACGGCGATATGGACGATTATCCCGAGAATGCGTTCTTTAACGTGGGAACCATAGATGATGTAATAGCAAAGGCAAAACTTTTATGAGCAAGACTATGAACCTTTTGGTCGCTGCCTGTGACCATAAAGTATACGAAGGAAAAGCATATTCGTGCATCCTGCCCTTGGCGGACGGTGAGCTGGGTGTGCTCCCGGGTCATGAGGAGACTATATACGCCATATCCATGGGAGAGCTGCGCTATACGGACGAGAGGGGCGAGGTGGCGAAGATCTTTGTTGGAGACGGCATGGCTGTCGTAAACGGGGATTCCGTGAGAGTACTTGTAATGTCTTCTGAGAATTATGACGAGATTGATTATAACCGAGCCATGGAAGCAAAGGAACGTGCGGAGGAAGTACTTCGCCAGAAACGGAGCATAGAAGAATACGTTCACTCACAGGTTTCCCTCCATAGGGCTATCGAGCGTATGAAGGCTGCAAGCCGGGGTGTGAACGGGTGATGTGAAGTGTGGTTAACAATGCGGATGGCGGGAATTGAACCCGCACGCCGTAAGGCACAGGAACCTAAATCCTGCATGTCTGCCAATTCCATCACATCCGCAAATAATAGCCGCAAAACGGTATTTATGATACCACTTCAATTATAGATTGTCAAAGAAAAGGCGCCTGTGCGTCTTTTTTTATTGACTTTTAGAGTGCATTGTGAGAGAATTTTTTATACGATTTATGAGGAATCGTTTTGGAAAGGTGGCTTTTATGCGTAATTATACCGATTATCTAAAACTCCTTCACGCAAACAGATTAAGCGTATGCCCGGATTGTGATGTGGATCTAATGGCTTCCCGCGAGGGCGAATACAAATGTCCCCGCTGCGGCAAGTATTATTATGACGACCTGGGACGTATCCGGAATTATCTCGAGGAAAATCCCGGATCATCCATAAGGCAGATAAGCGAGGGAGCCCATGTAGATAGAAAGACGATTCAGGCATATATCGAATATTGTCACCTGGAATATACCGGCTCCAGCAACGGCTTTCAGATGTGCAGTATATGCGGTGCGCCTCTTCGCTGCGGAACCATTTGTCCCAACTGCGCTGCAAAGTCTCCTTCCGGATCGTTTGATCCTCTTACGGTCGGAGCGTTCAAATACGGATCCAGAGAGGATGCTGCCCTTAGGACGGGCCCTGATGTGGAAGGATATTTCGACGGAAAGAATCTGTCGGCTGAAGACAATCAAATGAGGCATTTCAAAAAATGAGTAACGATTCCAAAGATTACAGTTTTTTTGCGGCCATATCCCGCATGAAATATATAGAGCGCTGGGCGCTCATGAGAAATTCAAGACAGGAAAATCTCTGCGAGCACTCCATGGAGGTCGCCATGATTGCTCATGCTCTTTGCATTATAGGCAACGTTCGTTACGGCAAGAATCTCGATGCGGACAGGGCGGCTGTGGCAGGGCTTTATCATGATGCTTCCGAAATCATCACAGGAGATATGCCCACCCCCGTCAAATACTACAGTGAGGACATTCGCAAGGCTTATAAGGATGTGGAAAAGATAGCCGAATACAGGCTTCTTGAGAAGCTTCCGGACGACCTTAAGGAAGTATACAGGGGAGTTTTCCGGGGAAGGGAAGACGGCAGCGAAGAATATATGCGAAAGCTGGTAAAAGCGGCGGATAAGATTTCCGCCCTCATTAAATGTCTGGAGGAAGAAAAATCCGGAAATACCGAATTTCGCCTGGCGGAGGAATCCACCAGAAAAACCATAGACAAGATGGCGGACGAGATGCCGGAGGTAAAGGATTTCGTAGAGGAATTCCTGCCGGCATACGGAAAGACTCTCGACGAGCTAGCATAAGGAGAAAAACAAATGCAATCAACAAAATTGGAACTATTGACTGACCTGTATGAGCTTACCATGATGCAGGGGTATTTTAAGACCGGAAACTGCGAGAAGGTGGTCTTTGACCTTTTTTATCGGGATAATCCCTGCGGAGGCGGCTATGCCGTATGCGCAGGGCTCCAACAGGTGTTGGATTATATAAAAAACTTAAGCTTTTCTCAGGAAGATATTGATTATCTGGCGACTGTAGGAGTGTTTGAAGATGATTTTCTGGATTATCTTAAAGACTTCCGCTTCAGCGGTGATATTTACGCCATCCCGGAAGGCATGGTTATATTTCCGCATGAGCCCATAGTAAAGGTGGTTGCCCCCATTATGGAGGCGCAGCTCCTTGAGACAGCGCTTCTTAACATCATAAACCACCAGACCCTTATAGCCACAAAGGCCTCCCGTGTCTGCTATGCCGCAAAGGGCGACGGCGTCATGGAGTTTGGTTTGCGAAGAGCCCAGGGACCTGATGCGGGTACCTACGGCGCCAGGGCTGCCGTTATCGGTGGATGCGTAGGCACGTCCAATGTCCTTGCGGGAAAGATGTTTGACATCCCGGTTAAAGGCACACACGCCCACAGCTGGATAATGAGTTTTCCGGATGAATATACCGCTTTTCGCAAGTATGCGGAGCTTTATCCCGTAGGATGTATTTTGCTTATAGATACATATGACACCCTTGGCTCGGGTCTTCCTAACGCCATTAGGGTATTTAAGGAAATGAAGGAAGAGGGGCACGAGCTTAAAGGTTACGGAGTCCGCATGGACAGCGGAGACCTTGCGTATATCTCAAAGGAAGTGCGCCGCCGGCTGGATGAAGCGGGATTTCCTGATGCCATTATATCCGGATCCAACGATCTGGACGAATATCTCATAGAGAGCCTTAAGAATCAGGGCGCAACGATCACATCCTGGGGTGTTGGTACCAGTATGATTATAAGTCGTGACTGCCCTGCTTTAGGCGGTGTGTATAAGCTGGCAGCCATAGAGCACGAGGGTGAATTCATCCCGAAAATAAAGCTCTCCGAAAACAGCGAGAAGAACACCAATCCCGGAAATAAGGAGATATACCGCATCTACGAAAAGGATACCGGAAGGGTAAAGGCTGATCTTATATGCCTTGAGGGAGAGGTCTTTAATGAGAGTGAGGATATGGTGCTCTTTGACCCCAGAGAGACTTGGAAGAAGACCAGGCTAAAGGGAGGCACATACACGATGAAAAAGCTCCTCGTCCACGTGGTGGACAAGGGTAAAGTCGTATATGAATCCCCGAAGGTATGGGAGATACGCGACATCAGGGCTAAAGAGATGGATACCCTCTGGGAGGGCGTAAAGCGCTTTACAAATCCCGCCAGGGTCTATGTAGACCTTTCCGACAAGCTTTACGACTGCAAGGCGAAGGTGCTGGAGTCGTTGACGGAGGCGAAATATTAGCCGGAAAATAATGTGATAAAACAAAATATCGGACTGAAATTGAAAATCTATGCCACAAGAGCCAAAAGAGCTCCGTGTGGCATAGATTTTTTTAGAAAAAAGTAATTTGAATTTTATAATCTATGCCACAAGAGTTGAAATTACTTTATATGGCATAGATTTTTCATTATTAGATATAGATTTGACCGGATAGAACTGAATTAAAGCCTAAAAACTATGCCACAAGAGCCGAAAACGCTCTGTGTGGCATAAATCTTTCACAAAAGTTTCGTTTTGAAATTGAAAAAATATGCCACATAAACGAAAATCATGTTATGTGGCATAGAAAGAGGGATTTTTTTGACAGATCCTTATCTTAAAGCACGGATTTTATCCTCTCCACAGCCTCTATGGTGGCTTCCCTGCTTCCGAAGCCGGTGAGGCGGAAGAACCCTGCCCCGTTCTTACCGAAGCCCTCGCCGGGAGTGCCGACTACCTGGACTTCGTTTAGGAGCTTGTCAAAGAAGTCCCAGGAGGACATGCCGTCCGGGCATTCAAACCAGATGTAAGGCGAATGTGCACCTCCGGTGTATCTGATATTTGCTTTATCGAGGGCGTCCGCTATGATGCGGGCGTTTTCTTTGTAATATTCAATATTCTTTCGGCACTGAGCCATGCCTTCGGCTGAGAAAGCGGCCTCGGCTCCCCGCTGTACGGGGTAGCTTACTCCGTTAAATTTCGTAGACTGCCTGCGAAACCACATTGCGTGAGGCGACATTTCAACGCCAGCAGTTGACATAACTTTGATATCCTTGGGAACTATGGTATAGCCGCAGCGGGTTCCCGTAAAGCCTGCTGTCTTTGAAAGAGAGCAGAATTCGATAGCGCAGGTGCGGGCGCCCTCTATAGCGTAAATGCTGCGGGGCAGCGTCTCGTCTGCGATAAAAGCTTCATACGCTGCGTCAAAGAGGATGACAGATCCGTTTGCGTTGGCATAGTCCACCCATTCTTTGAGCTGGTCTTTATTATAAACAGCTCCGGTGGGGTTGTTGGGAGAGCAAAGATAGATCACATCCGCTGCCTTGCCCGCAGGAAGATCCGCATCGGAGGGCATGGGGAGGAAGCCGTTATCGGCGGTTCCTGCCATATAGTAGACGTTTTTTCCTCCCATCATATTAGTATCCACATATACGGGATATACGGGATCGGGAACCAGGATTATGTTATCCTTGTCAAAGAGCTCTGTGATATTGCCGGTATCGGATTTTGCGCCGTCGGAGATAAATATTTCATCGGAAGGCACATCAACGCCAAAGCTCTTATAATAAGCGCTTACCGCATCCCGCAGGAATTCATAGCCCTGCTCGGGACCGTAGCCGTGGAAGGTCTCGGCAGCGCCCTGGTCTTTGACGCCTTGAATCATGGCGTTTACCACGTTTTCAGAAAGGGGGAGAGTCACATCCCCTATCCCCAGGCGGATAATTTTCTTGTCGGGGTTATTTTTCTGATATTCGGCCACACGCCTTGCAATTTCGGCGAAGAGATAGCCTTCTTCGATATTAAGATAGTTTTCGTTAAGCTTAGCCATTTGATATTTCTCCTTGATTGTAGTATGATTAGTGGCAACGTGCATAGGATAACAGAATAATGCAGGCAGTGTCAATCTGCCAAATTAAGAAAGAAGGGAATTTATATGAGTAACAAAAAGAAATTTACAAAATTTGTTGCAAAACTAATGGCTATAGCTTTGTTTGTGACTGGGACTTTCGGTCTTACATCATTTGAGAGCAGCGACAATCAAAGTACAAGCGTATCATCTGCTGTGACGGCTTATGCGGCGACTGATACATCCACGTCAGATAAGGTCTTGCTAAAGGCGGCTCCCGAGCTTGCGGAAAATGCAGAGCCCATATCAACGGTTTCCAACGGCGACGGTACATATACATATACATATTATGTATCAAATGATGTAGTGAGTTTCTATGGTTCGTGGCATACAAAGTATGATTCATCTTCTAAAACCTATACGCTGGTAAAATCCGGTACGGGATCCGGATTTGGTTGGGCGATGTGGTCATACCTTAATCTTGCGCGCATGGATTCAAATGGAAATAAATATGTTATAAAGCTACAGGCGGGTAATTATGTTCTTAACAGGACTTTGTATCTTTTTAGCAATACAACTCTTGACGTGACGGGAAGCACAATTACATCAGGCGACAGTGTATCAAAGATGGTGGAAACCGGATTTGCTTCGGGTGTGTATAAAAATGAAGAATTTAATGCAACAAAATTTGCCGAAATGACAGACTATACCGGTACCCAATATAAATCCATAGGCGACCTTAAGAATATCACTATTATCGGAGGTACCTGGGACAGGGCGGAATCCACCAAGTCAAATCCGCTTTTCCAGCTGGCGTATGTAAAGAATCTTACTCTTTCGGGAGTGACGATTAAGAATTCATACAAAAACCACCTTATGGAAATGGCGGCCTGCGATACCGTAAACATTACGGGATGCACATTTACATCCATGAGATGCACTACGGATTCTTCCAGTGATTATGCAAGAGAGGCGCTGCAGATTGATGTTACAAGCAGCACCTTTGGGGCTTACAACACAGGCGGAACGGCATCTTACACCTGGGGATGCTACAATGTGGATATATCAGGCTGTACATTCAGCAACGTGGTGAGAGGAATAGGTTCGCATACATATCTTTCCGGAAGCAAGGCTCATTCAAATATAAATATTCATGATAATAATTTTGAGAATATCAAAATTGCGGCATATCATGAAAACGATGCGATATACGCATATTATTGGGTAAACAGCTCTATATACAATAATTATATAAATAACGTGGGCGTTACGGGAATCGTGGTTTACGGCACCTGCACCGGCACTCAGATATTCGGGAATACAATTAAAAACACGGGCAACTGCGGTATTTCCATAAGAGGCGGTACTGTTGGCAATATCTATTCAAACAAGATATCGTCCGCCGGCGAAGAGGGAATATACGTTACCTCCGCAACTACGGGAAAGATATACGGAAACACCGTAAAGAAATCCGACAAATCCGGAATATATGTAACGAACAGTAGCGTTAAGTCCATATATTCAAATACTGTAAAGAAGCCGGGTAAACACGGTATATGGGTAGCAGGAAAGTCTGTTACCGGAAAGATTACAAGCAATACCATTACCACCGCCGGAGGCCACGGTATTTACATCTCAAAGAGTACCGTTACAAAGGTAAAAAGCAATAAGATTAAGTCCGCTGCAAGCTATGGAATCTTCGTTACCAATAATTCTACGGCAAAGGCCATAAGCTCAAATACCATAATGGGCAAGAATAAGACCAAAATAGGTATCAGCGTAAAGAAGTCCACGGTAACTAATATTTTGAGCAATACTTTGAGCAAGTGCACGAAATACGGTGTAAAGATTTACAGCAAATCAACGGTTACCAAATTCGGAAAAAGCACTTATAAGAAGAATGCAAATAAGTATCTTGTAAAGAATTCCACGATTAAGAAATACGTGTGATTCTGAAAAAAAGGGGCGGATTTGCCCCCCAAAATAATCTAAGCATCGGAGTATAAATAATGGCGACAAACAAGGGAAAATATTATCTTACAACAGCAATAGCCTACACCAGCGGAAAGCCCCATATCGGCAACACATATGAAGCAATCCTGTCTGACTATATCTGCCGGTATAAGAGGCTGATGGGCTATGATGTCTATTTCCAGACCGGCACTGATGAACACGGTCAGAAGGTGGAGCAAAAGTCCGCCGCAGCGGGGGTTACGCCCAGGGAATTCGTGGACGAGGTCTCGGGACAGGTCCGGGAAATCTGGGATATGGTGGATACGTCATATGATAATTTCATCCGTACCACCGATGAGGACCATGTAAAATGCGTGCAGAAGATTTTTAAGAAGCTTTACGACAAGGGCGATATCTATAAGGATAAATATGAGGGGATGTATTGTACTCCCTGTGAGTCCTTCTGGACGGAGAGTCAACTTGTAGACGGCAAGTGCCCGGACTGCGGCAGGGAGGTAAAGCCTGCCCAGGAGGAGGCATATTTCTTTAAGATGAGTAATTACTCCGATGACCTTATGAAGTATTATGAGGAGCATCCCGAATTCATCCAGCCCAAGTCCCGTGAGAACGAGATGGTAAATAACTTTCTTAAGCCGGGCTTAAAGGATCTGTGCGTATCCCGTACTTCCATTAAGTGGGGAATCCCCGTGCCTTTTGACCCGGAGCATACGGTGTATGTGTGGCTGGACGCCCTTACGAACTATATCACTAAGATAGGCTATGATCCCGACGGATCCACGGATCAGTATAAGAAGCTATGGCCTGCAGATGTCCATGTAATCGGCAAGGATATCGTGCGTTTCCATACGATTTACTGGCCTATATTCCTCATGGCGCTGGGGGAGCCCCTGCCCAAGAAGGTCTTTGGCCATCCCTGGCTCTTACAGTCGGGAGGCAAGATGTCAAAGTCCGCAGGAAATGTGATCTATGCCGATGAGCTTATTGATGTATTCGGCGTGGATGCGGTGCGTTATTTTGTTCTTCACGAGATGCCCTATGAAAATGACGGCGTTATCTCATGGGAGCTTATGGTAGAGCGTTTTAATTCCGATCTTGCAAACACCCTTGGAAACCTCGTTAAGCGTACCATCTCCATGACAAATAAATATTTTGACGGAGTGGTATCGGATAAGGGCGCAGCAGAAGACCCCGATGATGAGCTTAAGGCGACTGTCCTTGCGGCGGCGAAGGCATCATCCGAGAAGCTTGAGGATTACCATGTGGCAGATTCCATTACCGAGGTAATGAATATCTTCCACAGGCTTAATAAATATATCGACGAGACGGAGCCCTGGGTGATTGCAAAGGACGAGGCGAAGTCCGACAGGCTATCAACCGTTCTTTATAACCTGACGGAGGGCATAACCATCGGCGCTTCCCTTATAGGAGCCGCTATGCCCGGTATTGCCGATAAGATATTGGAGCAGCTTAATACCTCCCACCGTGATTTCGACGATATGGATAAATTTGGGCTCTATGAGAGCGGGACCAAGGTGACAGAAGCCCCCGAGACTCTCTTTGAGAGGAAGAATGCGGATGAGGTCGCAAAGCAGGTAGAGGCGCTTCATCCTGCGGAAGGCTGACAGGTTTGAGGCGGAATCAGGGTTTTATGAAGAGGCGGCGGAGCTTATGATTTTTGATACTCATGCGCATTATGATGATAAGGCTTTTGATGAAGACAGGGATGAGCTGCTGGGAATGTTCGGATGCGATATTAAGGACGGATGCGATAGCTGCTTGGATGGCAATTCCAGCGGCGGTTTACATAACGCTAACGCCGCAGCGCCAAACATCTGCGCCGTTGTAAATGTAGGCGCTGACCTTATCTCATCTCAAAACTCCCTTGACCTGGCGGCGAAATACCCCTATATATACGCTGCCATAGGCGTTCATCCCAGCGATGTGGACTGCTTAAGCGACGAGTCTTTCCCCTGGCTTATGCAGCATTGCCATGATGACAAGGTCGTTGCTATAGGCGAGATAGGGCTTGATTATTATTGGGAAAAGGATCCGGAGCGTAAGGAGAACCAGAAATACTGGTTCAGAAAGCAGCTTGAGCTGGCTAAAGCAGAGGGCATGCCCGTTATCATACATTCCCGGGAGGCCGCTTCGGATACCTATGATATCTTAGAAGAATATATGGACGGCACATTTAATGTAGTCGTCCATTGCTATTCTTATTCAAAGGAGATGGCGGAGCGTTTCCTTAAGCTTGGCTGCTGGTTTGGAATAGGAGGAGTCCTTGCTTTTAAGAAGGCAAATAAGCTAAAGGAGACGGCGGCATTTCTCCCTGATGATAAGATATTGCTTGAGACGGACTGCCCGTATCTTGCGCCGGAGCCTAATCGGGGGAAGAGAAATGACTCCCGTAATTTAAAGTATGTGGTGGCTGAATTGGCGAAGCTTCGCGGAGTAGGCGAGGGGCAGATAGAGGAGATTACTTACAGAAATGCCAAAGAATTTTACAAAATCTCATAAGAAATCATCCGTAAAGCCCAAAAAAAAATACGGTCAGAATTTCCTTAAGGATGAGGGGATCATATCTGAAATCGTTGATATAGCCGGGGTTACGTCAGATGATAATGTGCTTGAGATAGGACCGGGTCTGGGAGATATGACCCGGTTTCTTTGCGACAGGGCGCATCATGTAACCGCAGTCGAGATAGACGAGAGCCTGATAGAGCCTCTGTCAATGCGCCTTGCCGCAAGGGACAATCTCACCATCATATACGGCGATATTATGAAGCAGGATTTGGATGAGCTTTTTGCAAAGGCTGCGGGAGGCGCCGGGGACGCAGGAGATGCCGGCAAGGTCAAGGTCGTGGCGAACCTGCCCTATTATATAACGACACCCATAGTTACCATGCTCCTTGAAAATGACCTCCCCATTACATCCATAACCGTTATGGTACAAAAGGAGGTAGCGCAGCGTATGGTGGCTCCTGCAGGCTCAAAGGACGTGGGAGCCTTGTCCTATATGGTGCAGTATCATTCAGAGGCATCCATAGAGCTTGAAGTGCCGCCCGAAGCATTCTATCCTGCGCCGAAGGTGACGTCTGCCGTAGTGCACATGGATATGTATGATGTGCCGCCGGTTAATGCAAAGGATGAGGCGCTTATGTTTCGCCTTATCAGAGCCTCATTTAACCAGCGCAGAAAGACCCTTGCCAACGGCATAGAGCACGGCGCAGGGCTTAATATAACAAAGGACGAAATAAGGGGGATATTGACTGATATGGGGCTTTCCGAAACTATCCGCGGAGAGAAGCTTTCTCTTGCGCAATTTGCAGAGCTTTCGGACAGGATATTGGGGTAGAATGCTCCTTGCGAGACTACGGTCGTTCGTAATGGTTGTCTTACATATTATTAAAGCAAACCTCGCCAAGCGTTTTCGTGCGCCAAGCGACTTACCGGTTAAATATTTTTGCGTATTGGTAATGGTCTTCCCAGTTGTTGTTTATATATACGCATTTTTTGCAAAGCCCCTCGTATTCAAAGCCCAGGCGCTTGATAAGCTTTATGGAAGGGGCGTTTTCGGGCATGATATGGGCGCTTAGGCGGTGTAGCGAAAGGTCTTTTGTCAGCTCTTCGCAGGCAAAGGACAGGGCTTCATATGCATAGCCCCTGCCGGTTGCGAGATGGTCGATTCTGTAGCCTAATTCCGCCGAGGAATAGGGGATGAATCTGATGCTGTTAAATGAAATCGTGCCCAGCACCATATCCGGGGCAGCCTTTTCATAGAGCCAGTAGCGGATGTTTTGCTGCTTTAGGGCAGTCTGGTATTCGGCATCCAGCATATTTTCGATAAAGGGGAGAGTGTAGAATTCGTCACTGTGGGCAAAGTCGCTTGACTTAAAGAAATCTTTGTTCCGGACGAAAAAGTCCAGTACCCGGGGCGCTGCAGTATGATCTTCTATTTGTAATATAAGTCTTTTTGTCTCATAAGTAAAATTCATAAGGACAATGATAACATGAATAAAGAAAAAAATAAAATTGAAAAGCCTGATATGACTCCGGATGCCCGGGATGAAAAGTTTATGAAAGAAGCCTTAAAGCAGGCCCGCAAAGCGTATGATCTCGGGGAAACGCCCATAGGCTGCGTTATTGTTCATGAGGGGAAAATCATTGCCCGGGGCTATAACAGGCGCTCTACCGACGGAAATGTCCTTGCCCATGCGGAGATTTCCGCTATCCGCAAGGCGTGCAGGAAGCTTGGCGACTGGCGCCTCGAGGAAACCACAATATATATTACTTTAGAGCCCTGCCAGATGTGTGCGGGAGCCATAGTCCAGGCCCGTATCCCCCGCTGCGTTATCGGCGCCATGAATCCAAAGGCGGGATGTGCAGGCTCCGTGCTTAATATTTTGCAGGTGCCGCAGTTTAACCACCAGGTTGACATAACGACAGGCGTACTTGCGGATCAATGTGCACAGTTAATGAAGGAATTTTTTAAGGAATTAAGGAAAAAGAGCAAAGAAGTGTGAGTTGTTATTTTCGCAGATATGTAATAAAATATGGATGTTGTTTTAAAACTATAGAAATGAGGTAAGAAAATGTTTGATGCAATACAGGCTTGGGATTTTTCGGCTATAGAATGGATGTGTGAAAACAGGGTGCCGGTACTTACGCCGTTTTTTTCCCTGATTACGCATCTGGGAGATAAGGGGCTTTTCTGGATAGCTCTTGCTCTTATTCTTTTTGCGATTCCAAAGACCCGCAAGATGGGGCTTACCATGGGTATCGCCATGGGCATAGGGATAATCATAGGAAACGGAATCCTCAAAAATGTTGTAGCCCGTATGAGACCTTATGATTATTATGACCTTATTCACGGCACAAAGGATTATATAGATACGATTGTAGCAAAGCCTGACGATTTTTCGTTTCCCTCGGGACACACCCAGGCATCATTTGCGGCAGCTGTGGCAATGTTCTTAAATAATAAAAGAGTAGGAGTCGCCGCCATAATATTAGCCTTTTTAATTGCCATATCAAGATTTTACCTGTGCGTGCATTTCCCTACGGACATAATCTGCGGAGGACTTATGGGCACAGCCTGGGCTTTTATTGCAAACTGGGCTGTCGTAAAGTATTATAAGCGCAAGGAAGAGCGGGAAAACAATATTTTTTATTAAGGAAAGAATGACTGGATAAAAGGGGATAATAGCATGAAAAATTTAAAGTTTAAAGCGTTACTTACAGGTGTTCTTTGTATAACATTGCTGGCAGCAGGCTGCGGCAGTTCGCAGGATGCATCATCCGATGCAAATGAATCTCAAAAAGAAGATACCGTGCAGGAGTCTGCAGATACGGCGGATATGGAATCGGCAGATGCCAAGGATGAGAATAGTGAATCTGTCGCAGAAGAGTCCTCAGCAGAAAGCGATACTGCAGAATCCTTGGGCGTTTCCCTTTCCAAAGATACCGTATATGATTATAAATATTCCGATACTACTGACGACCGGCTTATTATGAAAGTTCAATATGACGAATTTACAGTATCGACAGATAATTCGGCCATATCAGACGTGTTTGACGCCGTAAACGAAGTTTCCAAAAGCGGTGCCGACGAGTTCGTAAATACATATGGGGAAGATGCCGAATCTGCCATAGAAGAATATGGATATGATGATTCGTATTATACATACGAGCACAGCTTGGGTGTAAAGCGCCTTGACAACAAGGTTATAAGCGTCTATGTCTATGAAAGCTCCTTTGCCATGGGAGCTCACGGATACGCCTGGAGCAACGGATATAACTATGATACAAAGACAGGTCAGCTTCTGGAAGATGATGATATTTTTGCAGGGGATAACAGCGCCCTTGCCGACGGTCTTGAAGAGCTTTTGCTTGCAAAGTACGATGCGGCAATATTTTTTAACGAAGATGTGTCCGAAGATATATTGCCTATTCTCGAAGATGATGAATACAGCGGACTTAGATATATAGTGGGACAGGAAGGGGTTGAAGTAATATTTAATCCCTATGATATAGCACCTTATGCCTCAGGCGCCCAGCAGGTAACTATCCCCTGGGGTTCGGACCTTTTAAATAACGATTATGCTCCCGAAGACAGTTCAGGCTCTATCGAAGCTTTGTATAACGGAGAGAGCATCGATGTATCCTCCACCGGCCGGAGTCTTGAAATAAGCTGGTGGGAAGGTGAATACGGAGATCTGGAATTTTACTTTATGTATGACGGTGATTATGAAAATGCCATAAGTCGTACATATGATGAAGCTTATAATGTGGATGCGTATGTATTAAATGACGACGGATCCCAGTATTTATGGCTTAATTTATCCGGGTTAAATGATTACCAATATCTGTGCATATTCCCGCTGGTGTCGGGACAGGTATTTGACATGGAAGATGCCTTTTCAATAGACAGTGATTACGGATACGGATTCTACGGGACGGTTCCTTTGTACGGAGAAGAATTCAGGATGTATACCCGTACCGACCTTATGGGGACTTTGAATGTATATGATATGTTTACAGTGGGCGATAATGGTATCCCTTCCCGGACGGGGGAATGGCTTTATCAGGAAGGCGAATATGTGCTGACTTTGAAAGAAGATCTGGAAGCGGAGGTTCTGGATGATGAAGATGCGGACTCCGGAAAGACGGAGACTCTTTCTTCTGGAGAAACATTTACATATTTTAGAAATGACGGGGAAAGCATAGTAGACCTAAAGGCGTCGGACGGCAGGATAGTGCGGATTTATCTGGAAAAAGAATTGGACGATTATTATCTGCATAATATGTATAACGGCGAAAATATTGAAGATATTTTTGACGGAATAGTTTATGCGGGATGATTCTGAGATAACGGAGTGACTATGTCTGAATCGGTAAACAAATACCGCCTCCTTCGGGAGGCGTCAAACGCAAAATCCCTGCAGGAAATAGCGGATATTGCTTTTAAATTGCTGGGAAATCCCATATTTATAGAGGACAGATCCGCTATTAAGCTTGCCTTTACACATGGAGTAAAGGTAAATGACGAGCGTTGGGAGGACGGCGTGGTTAATAAGCGCATCATCCTGCCAAAGAACGACCAGGTCGAGGAGGTGCTTGACAATTACCGCCGCTCATCGGAGTCGGGGCTTCCTGTCATAGTTCACGACAGCTTTATGGAAGGACCCCGCCTGGTAAAGACACTTTTCTTTAACGGCGAGCATATCGGCAATATCATTTCTCCCGGGTATTTCAGGGAATTTACCGATGAAGACATAGATATTGTGGAAATATTGTCCGGCTTTGTCTGTCGTTTTTTGATAGGGGAAAGATATCC
>CAJOQM010000059.1 GCA_905236845.1 uncultured Lachnospiraceae bacterium
GGGCTGTTAAGCATTTTGTCCTTTGGGGGATAGAGGATGAAGATATCAGGATGAAGCCTTACTTTTATCCTGAACTTGAAAAGCAGGAGCTCTTCTCAAAGGGCTATATTGCAAAGCAGTCCAGCCACAGCAGGGGAAGCACGGTAGACCTTACCCTTCTTGATATGAAAAACGGCAAGGAGGTGGATATGGGAGGCTCCTTTGATTACTTTGGGGAACTGTCACATCCGGATTATCGCGGCATCACCGACGAGCAATATGAAAACCGCATGATGCTGCAGAGCGTCATGGTTCGAAACGGCTTTGAGCCCTTTGACTGCGAGTGGTGGCATTTTACCTTAAAGGACGAGCCCTATCCCGATACGTATTTTGAGTTTCCCATATCGACGGAGTATATGAAGGGGTAAATATGCAGGTCAGAAGAGCAAACGAAAAAGACATCTCCGCCATAATGGGGCTTTTAAAGCAGGTAAATAATGTGCATAATGCAGGCCGGGCGGATTTGTTTATAAAGGATAAGACAAAGTATACCGAAGATGAACTGGCGGAGATTCTTAAAGATGACAGGTCGCCGGTTTTTGTGTGCGAGGACGAGACAGGCGCTATCCTCGGCCACGGCTTTTGCGTGTATGAGCATGCATCGGGAAACAATATCGTAGAGCGCGATACATTGTATATTGACGATATTTGCGTGAGCGAAAATGCCCGCAGACAGGGAGTCGGGGAAGCTTTGTACAGGCATATCAAGGCTTTTGCGAAGGATGAGGGTTTTTATAACCTTACTCTAAACGTCTGGAGCCTAAATAAAGGCGCCGCAAAGTTCTACGAAAAGATGGGCTTAAAGCCCTATAAGGTGGGGATGGAGGAGATATTGTAATACGCCGGTCTCGGTCATAAATACGGTCTTTCCGCAGCCTCTGACTCCTGATATCATATATATCTGCTGGTTGGGAGGAATAGCTGGTACATGCAAGACAGCAGTTTTGTGCAGGGGGATTTAAGCATGCTTGAGCAAAAGAATGCGGCATTTATAAAGGAATATGAAAATGAAGTTTATGGCGGAATTTATACATTTGATTAAGGTAAAGAAAGTGGCGGCTTTTGTGTTGGCGGCGGCTGTGGCTTTTACCTTGGCAGCATGTGGAAACAGCACCGGTGATACCACAGATGTGTCAGAAAAGTTTGACGCATCAAAAATTTATACAGGCCAGGAATCCGGGGATGATGAAACTGCGGATGCTGACTTTGAGGAGGCTTCAGGAAAAGCGGATTCAGGCGATGAAGATTCTGGCAAAGATGCGGCAGAGGAAGATAAGGAAGAGGAAGAAGAGCTGTTAAATGTCGGAACCGTGATCAGTAATGTGACGGACGATCTTCCCGAAGGACATCTTATCGCAATTGACGCAGGACATCAGGCAACGGCTGACAGTTCCCAGGAGCCTGTAGGACCCGGGGCGTCAGAGACAAAGGCAAAGGTTGCTGCCGGGACATCGGGTGTAGTGAGTGGGTTGGCAGAATACGAGCTTACGCTGATGGTTTCCCTAAAGCTTCAGGCGGAGCTTGAATCCAGAGGTTATGAGGTTCTTATGATCCGCACTACAAATGACGTGAATATCTCAAACTCTGAAAGAGCCCAGATGGCAAATAATGCGGGGGCGGAGGCTTTTATCCGTATTCACGCAAACGGCTCTACGGATTCTTCCGCAAACGGTGCCATGACCATTTGCCAGACTTCATCCAATCCGTATAACGCTTCGCTCTACTCTGAAAGCTACAGGCTATCATCCCTGGTGCTTGATAGTCTCGTTTCTGCCACGGGCTGCAAAAAGGAATATGTCTGGGAGACAGATACCATGAGCGGCATCAACTGGTGCCAGGTACCCGTGACGATAGTGGAGATGGGCTATATGACAAATGCCAATGAGGATGCCCTCATGGCTACCGACGAATATCAGTCAAAAATCGCAACGGGGATAGCAAACGGAATTGACGAATTTTTTAAATGATTTAAATATAAGTCGTCATTAAAAGCACTTACAGCCCTTGCTATGCATTGGGATACGCCGGTAAACTACAGAATACCAGACTGGTACACAGGAGAAGATATTGGAGGCATATGATGACGATATTTCAAATCATGCCAGGGGCGCAGGCTGTATTATTACAAGCGCTCGGACAGTACATGTGAGATTGAATTTTGGAACGAAAAGGACGGGGGAGTGATTCCGGTAGAGGTAAAAGCAGGAAACGGGGCAAGCGAGTCTCTGAATCGTTTTATCGGGGAAAACGATCCTCCCTACGCTATTAAGCTGATTGACGGAAACATAGGACAAAGTGGCACAAAGATTACTTTGCCGCATTATATGGGGATGTTTTTATAAGCTGTTTCTGTTACTTCGCCCAATTCCATTATCCGGGAAATGTTTTAAATGGGTAGCTTGCCAAAAATCAGGGTATATGGATTAGCATCTTTAGCCATTTTTATCATCTTTTATCACTTTTTATCACTTTGTCAAGGGTTTTAATCAGTTATAAAGTTGCTTTCGGCAGCGTTTATAATTTGGGGGATATGGTTGCTTTTTTCGATAAAGGATCTGATAGAGATTTCTTTTGTGCCAAAGCATATCTGTATTCCCAGAAAGAGCCTTACTGATGTACAGTATAAATCATTGTGCAAATCGTTGAAATCAAGCAATCAATAGTCAGGTGTATTGGATTGAATTGCAAATTTTGGTTACAGCCTCAGAGAGTGCGGATATCGAGATTACAGCTTCGGCAGATGCGGATACAGCCGAATCCGGCGACATTGCTAACGAGGCTGAGGGAGCATCGATGAAACAAGCGGAGGATGGATTTCCTGATTTATTTAAAATCTATCAGACTAAGGAGGCCGAATATGTAAATGACAGCTATTCTTTTGAGACTATAGATAACAGTAAGAGTTTTTCGGGTACATATCATACTATAGAGCTAGATAATCACTATAAGTGTGTTGTTTTCGAAGGTGACAGCGAAGCTATAAAAAAGATCAACAGAGAAATTAAATCCATAGCCGAAAGCTATATATCCGACGGGTCAGGTGCTTTTGAATATGCCAAAGCAGATGTTGATCTTGAGTATACATCTTATGGGACATATATTGATTATGCTAAACAGAAAGTAACTCATATGTCTGATGACTATGTGAGTATCTGTGTGGAAAACGACTGGTGTGCCGGTGGCGTCGGGAACTGTTGGAGTGACGGGGGATTGACGTTTGCTTTGGGGCATATGGGTATATCGGTAATAATGGAGATCATACATACACTATTGAAATGTACAGCGGAAAGCCGGGGTATGTCATTGAGTATGAGGATTAAGTTGTTAAGCCGTAGGGACACGCACCGCAGCTTCCGGTAACCCATCCAAAAGAGCACCTTGACCGGGTGCTTTTTTGATTGTGCTTTGACAATAACAGTAAACGACAGTAAAATATCCCTCGGACAGTAAACGACAGAAAAAGGACGATAAAAATGCAGGCATATTTTGATAATTCGGCAACCACTAAGTGTGATCCGCAGGTGGTTGAGCTTATGAATGATATTTACGCTAATCATTGGGGCAACCCTTCCGCCATGCACGAAAAGGGTGTGGATGCTGAAAACATCGTGCGTCGGGCGAAAGAGCAGGTAGCGAAGACTTTGAAGTGCGAGAGAGACGAAATCGTCTTTACTTCCGGCGGGACGGAGTCCAATAACCTGGCTATTATGGGGGCTGCCCTGGCAAATCCCCGTGCGGGTAAGCACATAGTGACTTCCGTCTATGAGCATCCGTCGGTTTCCAATGTGATGGGGCGGATGGAGGAGTTGGGATATGAGGTTACGTATATCCCGGTGAATGGCTTTGGTGCGCTTGATATGGGGGCTTTAGCAAACGCCATCCGGGAGGACACGGTGCTTGTTTCCCTTATGCATGTAAATAATGAGATTGGTGCTTTGCTTGATATTGAAGAGGCTGGGAGGATAGTTAAGGCTAAAAATCCGAAGGCTCTCTTTCATGTGGACGCTGTGCAGTCCTACGGGAAGTTTGAGATGCGGCCGAAAAAGGCGAATGTGGATATGCTTTCCGCAAGCGCCCACAAATTCCACGGACCAAAGGGCGTAGGCTTTTTGTATGTGCGCAAGGGAACGAAGCTTTCGCCCATTATCTACGGCGGCGGGCAGCAGGACGGGATTCGCTCAGGCACGGAAAATGTTCCCGGGATAGCAGGGCTTTCTTTGGCGGCGGAATTGATATATAATAACCTGCCGGAAAAGGTTAATCATATGTATGAGCTGCGGGAGCGCTTCATTGAGGGTCTTTTGCAAATGGAAGGGGTAAGCGTAAACGGACTGGTCGGGCGGGAAGGCGCACCTCATGTAGTCAGCGTAAGCGTCCGGGATGTAAAGGCGGAGGTTTTACTCCACGCTCTGGAGGAGCGAGGGATATACGTTTCCGCAGGTTCTGCCTGCTCTACCCACAAGAGGGCAAAGAGCGCAACATTGACGGCAATTGGATTGGAGAGTGCATTGCTGGACTCAACCGTGCGCTTTAGCTTTTGCAAGGATACGACGGCAGAAGAGATTGACTATGCGCTGGATGTGATGCGGGAGATGATTCCTATGCTCCGTCAGTTCACTGCCAGATGATATAGACACTCGAAAACGGGAAAACTGTAATTTCAAGTGTCGAAAAACACCCGGGCAGACACTCGAAAACGGCAAAACCGCAATTTCAAGTGTCGAAAAACACCCGGGCAGACACTCGAAAACGGCAAAACTGCAATTTGAAGTGTCGATAATCGCCGGAGCATACACTCGAAAACTGAAAAACCGCAATTTCAAGTGTAAATTGTAAACAAGGAGAAGCAACTCAAATGTATTACCATTCATTTTTAATAAAATACGCAGAAATCGCCATAAAGGGTAACAACCGCAAATATTTCGAGGACGCCCTGGTGCGTCAGATAAACTATGCCCTCAAAAATGCCGAGGGCAGCTTCAAAATACGTAAGACTCAAGGAAGAATCTATGTGGATGCCGAGGGTGAATATGACTACGATGAGGTGATTGACCGCTTGACAAAGGTATTTGGTATTGCGTACATCTGCCCCGTGGTGCTTTTGGAAGATGAGGGAGTCGAAAAGCTGGGCGAGGATGTGGTGAATTATGTAAACCAGATCTACGGGGAAAATCAGCCCCATAGGGCAAACCAAACTCATCCGGCAGACACCGCACAAACGCCCGACGCCCCAAGCTTTACCTTCAAGGTCGAAGCCCGGCGCGCCAGAAAAAATTTCCCCATGAATTCCATGGAGATAAACGCATTCCTGGGGGAGAAAATATTGGAAGCCATCCCGAATACAAAGGTGGATGTCCATAATCCCGAGGAAATCATATATGTGGAAGTCCGGGAAAAAATCTGCCTTTATTCAAAGAGCATCGAAGGCCCGGGCGGAATGCCAGTGGGGACTTCGGGAAAGATGATGCTTCTTCTTTCGGGCGGCATAGATTCACCTGTGGCGGGGCATATGATAGCAAAGCGGGGCTGCAAGATTGATGCGGTTTATTTTCATGCGCCGCCCTATACATCGGAGCGGGCAAAGCAAAAGGTGGTGGACCTTGCATCCATAGTCTCACGCTACGCCGGTCCCATATATCTTCATGTGGTAAACTTTACCGATATCCAGATGATGATATATAAGACCTGCCCCCATGATGAGCTTACCATAATCATGCGCCGCTATATGATGAAGATAGCGGAGTATTTCGCAAATGAGGGCGGATCCCTTGGGCTTGTGACAGGAGAGTCTATAGGTCAGGTGGCGAGTCAGACTCCCCAGAGTCTCATCTGCACAAACGACGTGTGCGAATTGCCGGTATATCGCCCCCTTATAGGCTTTGATAAGAACGAGATTATAGAACGCTCCAGGGCGATAGATGCCTTTGAAACATCAATCTTGCCTTATGAGGATTGCTGCACCATCTTTGTGGCAAAGCACCCTGTGACAAAGCCTAGGCTAAAGAGCATAGTAAAATCCGAAAAGCTCCTTGAAGGGAAAATCGAAGAGCTGTACGAAACCGCCCTCAACACTACGCAGATATTGAAGGTGACTTCCGAAGGCTCAGAGGATGTGACAGAAAGGGAAAAGTCCTTTAGAAATAAAGAAACCACACCCATACAGGAAGGAAACGAAAAAGGAGATTCCCCTTCATGAAAACAGCAGCCCTTCACAATTTAGGCTGCAAGGTAAATTCTTTCGAGACAGAGGCCATGCGGGAGCTTCTGGTAAATGCCGGTTACGAGATAGTGGATTTTCACGAAAAGGCGGATGTCTATGTCATAAACACCTGTACAGTGACCAATATCGCTGACAGAAAGTCACGCCAGATGATAAGCCGTGCCAGAAGCCTTAACCCGGATGCCGTAGTGGTAGCTGCGGGGTGTTATGTGCAGAACGAAGCCCATAAGCCCACGGAGGCGGATATTCTTATTGGCAACGACGAAAAAGGGCGTTTGATTGAGGCTATAGAAGGTTTACATAAGACCGGGCAAAGTGAAGCCGAAGCAAAACCCAAAGCCGAAGCAAAACCCAAAGCCGAAGCAAAACCCAAAGCCACCTACATCCACGACATCATAAAGGACA
>CAJOQM010000060.1 GCA_905236845.1 uncultured Lachnospiraceae bacterium
GTCAGCGGAACAGGGCTGGGGCTTTCTATAGCCAGAAATGCCGTCCTTATGCACAGGGGGGCTATAGCCGTTGATTCCAGAGAGGGCGAGGGGTCTACATTCTCAATGAGAATTCCCCTGGAGAACGATGCGGCAGAAGCTTGAAGGGTATAATTATTATAATAAGTATGGCAAAGCGTGATATTAAATATAAATTTAATAATATGATTATGGCTCTCGCTATCGTGCTGCTTACAGGAATGTTTATGAGCGCCTGCGTTGATTCCCGGGATTTGACGGATAATATTATTATCTATAAGATTAATGAGGAAGGCACCGATATAGAAGAGGTCGATTCAGGCATGAGTACTGTTCCTGAGGATACATGGGAAACTATCACGTATCTTCTGAATACATATTGGCTTGATGCAAGCGGAGATAATGCAAGCGGCGAACTATACGAGAGATTGTCTGATGTAGAATTGATTGATATCAAAGTTGATAACAATGCCCTTACACTAGAATTTAATTCTGCATATAATAATCTTGGGAAGTACGAGGAATTGCTCTACAGAGCGTCTGTGGTTGAAACTTTGATTCAGATACGGGGAATTAATCGCATCAGTTTCAAAGTGGCGGGAGAATATTTGACAAATGAAGACGGTTCTCCTGTCGGCTTTATGAATGAAGATACTTTTGTGCTTAATCCATCCAGCTTTTTTAATTCCTACCAGGAGGTTACTCTGACATTGTATTATTCATCGGAGGATGGTCAGAGTCTTGTTCGGGAGGAGAGGACAGTTCATTATCTGAACAGCGTTTCCCTTCAGAAGCTGGTTGTTGATCAGCTTATTAAAGGACCGCTTACGGATGATGCAAAATCTGCCATATCTGCGGAAACAAACGTAATCAGCGTTACCCTTTCAAACGGTATTTGTTATGTTAATTTTGACAGTGGATTTTTGACGCAGGATGTGACGGTATCGGAAGAAGTTGTTATATATTCCATAGTTGACTCGCTTTTTGCTCTCGGAGATATAGATTCCGTGAAAATCTCCGTAAACGGCGAATCCGACATGGTTTACAGGGATTCTATAAGTCTTGATCAGGAATTTCACGAGGATCTTAGCCTTGTGGATTTGTCTGCGGCAAGCTCTGACGCAATTTATACCGAAGACTCTGAAGAAGAATAATATATTAAAGCAGCAAAACAATCTTTTTATACCGGCATCGGGAATTTGCTTTTTACGGCTTTATTGCTATAAACATTGAAGTTTACAGTTTTCTTTACCTTAACGGAGGTGTCATATGCTTCGTTCGAAGCCCGTTTGTGCCCCTGCCCTTTCTTTTGTGATTGGCATTCTTGCGGCGCATTCTTTGGATATGTATTCAGTTGCGGCAGCGATCGTGCTTCTTGCTGCTCTTATATACATGCTTTTTGTTCCTTACCCGGATAAAGCTGCTTTTGTGATAGTATTGCTGTCGGCGGCCATGTTTGTGTGCGGATTTATTGTGTATAAATATGCAGATGCGAATGCGTCATTTGCTGACGAAGGCTATGTAAATGCAGGAGATTGTGTTGAAGGTACGGCTTTTGCAGACGAGATTTATGAAAGCGATAACGGATATACAGTTTATCTGAAGAAGGTCGTTGTTAAAGATGCGGGCTATACCATTTCTCTGCGGGGAGCTGTGGCTTACGCAGATGGTGATTTGTCCGGAATGGAAATGCTTTATCCCGGATGCACTGTATCTTTTACGGCAAAGACGGATGATTTTATACAAAGTACAAATCCCGGCTCCTTTGATTTGAAGGATTACTACCGGCAGAAGGGTTATGATGTTATATTAAATCTAAATAATATAAATGTTGTAAAGCCCGGAAAATCTTGGCGTAAAATCCTGTACAATTTAAAATTGTCAATGCAGAAGGTTTTTCGTGTTCTCTTAAATGACAATGAATACGGTCTTATGTGCACAATGATTCTTGGGGATAAGTCCTATCTTCCCGATGAAATCAAGGAACTGTACAAACAAGGCGGTCTTTCCCATATCCTGGCGATTTCCGGTTTACATATCTCTCTTCTTGGCATGCTGATATACAAGCTTTTACGCCGTACCGGGGCGGGATTTTTTGCGGCTTCTGTGCCTTCGTCAGTTATTGTCCTTGGATTTGTGGTCTTATGCGGCATGGGAATTGCCATGCAAAGGGCGTTGATCATGTATTTGATTATGCTTTTATCCCAGATAGCGGGAGAAGGTTATGACAGCCTGTCTGCTCTTTGTCTGGCGGGATTAATTATACTTATACATAACCCCCTTCTCTTGTTTGCCACATCTTTTTTGCTTTCATTTGCTGCGGTGGTCGGAGCTTCGGTTATATATAGAATTTTGATTAAATATTTTGATGCACATGGGGTGCTGTTTTGCTCATTCCTTTTGTGTTTTTCGATTCAAATCGCAACTATACCTATATCCCTGTGGAATTACTATGAATTTCCCGTATACGGAATAATTCTTAATGTAATGCTTCTGCCGCTGGTACCTGTTATCCTGCTTCCCGGAATTATATCGGGTTTAATCGGGATTATCAGTCTTAAAGCAGCCTCAATCATGATTCTTCCTGCCCGGTGTGTTATGTTTTTGTATTACGCTGTATTTAAAATATTTAATCAGCTTCCTTTTTCATCATGGATTACCGGACAACCTTATATGTTCAGGATAGTGATATATTATGTCCTCGTTTTTGCTTTGGCTTTTTTTATGTATCTTCTAAAATCAAAAGGTAAAAACAGGGGTGTTAAGCTTATATATAAAGAAAATTTAAAGGAAAATATAATTATTCATATATGCTTGAGTGCAAAAAGTCTTGCCGCAGCAGCGATGCTTATATTATTTATGTTTGCCGGAATATTTATGATTACATTTCGTTTTCATGATTTACTTACAGTAACTATGCTGGATATCGGTCAGGGAGACTCTGTAGCGGTAGAGCATAAGGGTGGGACAATCTGTTTTTTTGACGGGGGCAGCACAGATACTTCTCTTTGCGGAAAATATATTATGGAGCCTTTTCTTAAATACAAAGGCTACGGTCATGTGGATTATTGGTTTGTTTCACATACGGATTCCGATCATATAATCGGGCTTATCGAGCTTCTTGAGTCCGGATATAAAATCAGGAATTTATATTTTGCAAAAGGCATGGTTTATGATAAAACCACTGCAGATTTAATAGAGCTTGCGATATCTTCCGGTACGAAAGTTTTCCTGCTTGCTCCGGGTGATAAGATAAAGGCCGGAGACGATATATATACCTGTATTTTTCCGGAAACGGAAAATGACTTTACGGATAAGAATGACACCTGCCTGGTGATGCGGCTTGATTCTGATACCGCATCTGCTTCCGGCGGCTTTAGCGCCCTTTTTACGGGGGACCTTACGGCAGTGGGAGAGGAGTATCTTGTCACCAAAGGTATCCTTGATGAAATTGACCTTTTAAAAGTCGGCCACCACGGCTCGAAGACTTCGTCTACGGATGATTTTCTGGAGGCGTTAAGACCTGATGAATGTATTATTTCTGCAGGTAGAAATAACCGCTATGGCCACCCCGCCGTAGAAACCATAGAGGCTCTGTCCCGATACACCGACCGCATTTATTGCACGCAGGATTGCGGCGCCATCACGGTGACGGTAATGGATGGGAAGGTTGTAACGAAAGGGTTTTTGTGTGACACGGGGACGGTTCTATTGTCACACCCACCGTGACACATGCTCTTTACAGAAAAAGGCTTTGAATGGGGCGGAGATATCATCTGTCCTTTCTCCTGTCATGTCCGATATTACTGTAATAGTTTGATTTTGCGATGTACATTCTCTTATCAGCAAGCTTGGACAGTGCGGATATATCATTATCTTCCACTTCATCGATACGAGCATATCCATAGGATGCCGAAAGCAGAACACTATTTTTTTCGACCATTCATTCAGATCTGCTTCATAGATAGATAAAAGCGAGTTTACCGTATCCTGATCCGCATTTAACATCACACAGAATTCATCACCGCCCAGACGATAAAGCTTACCGCGGGATGAGAAGTTCCTTTGCATGCACTGCTTCACGACGATTCATAAGCCCGGTCATCACATCGACCCGGGCATCTTCGTGCTCTTTGATTATTCGGTTTGTCATGAGTTTTGTGATCACCAGTATTACAATTACTGCAACCATCAGACATATAAAGACCAGGAGCATGATCAGCGGAAGATCCTTGTTGACCGCTTCTGCCTTTGATATATAACTCTCTTTCAGGAGATCAACGATAGACTCCTCCTTTTGCTCATTGTCAGAAAGAACCCTCTCTACCTGATCGATCAGCAGACTGGAAGTCTGATATGTCTGCAAACGTTTTGCTCCGATGATACTGGTATATACGACCGACATCATCACAACGACCATCAGCACAAGCGCAATCAGTAAAATGGACCACCCTGTTATACTGCGTTTCTTCATCTCTTTATTATCCTATTAAAAAAACATTTTGATCCTTTTGCTTTCATCTTTCGAATTTAAAATTGATTTTAACAAAAATATAAGGTTAAATCAATTTGAGATACACTATCAAATATAAAATATTTACCTTTTGTCTATCTAAAAGATGCCTTCGTTATAGCATGGAACAGGATAGTTGATAACAGGGATGGATATCTCCCTGTCTGGCAAAAGGATACGGAATCGAAGGACAGGCCAAAGCGCAACACTTATTGTTCTACGGATGCTGCGAATTTGTAAATTTTTTGTAAACAACTGATTTTTTGTCGCATTTACAATATAATATCCGTATATGATTATAGAATGAGGCACTCGGGGTAACGGACAAGCGAGTTAGTATAGTTTTTGGAGGGAAAAGATCACGTGTGACACGGGAACGGTTCTATTGTCACACCCACCGTGACACACCTGTCACACATACTTTTACCCCCTTGATATTACATCGACCTATATCATATCATAATTTTTAAGCATTGCATTTTAAATTTATATACGGAGTATCCGGGGATTCCATTCTCGGCGGACATACGGTAATATGTAAGGGAGCTGTTATAGGCGGCAATTGCTTTATTACGGAGTCCGTATCTGCGGGAGCAAAGGTAGCCATAATGTCGCAGGATTAGGAAGCTTCAGCCTTTGCGGGGCGGAGTCTGTGTAAACATGAAAGGAGAAAATTTATGAAATCAACGGTTGAAAACAACACGTTAACTGTTTTTCTCGAAGGAAGGATAGATGCAAACAGCGCGCCTTCTTTGGAAAAGGAGATTTTGGAGCTTGCGGATGCAAATCCCGGTGCCGGGATTGTAATAGATGCGGAAAGCCTTGAATATATTTCATCAGCGGGATTAAGAGTATTAATGAATCTTCAAAAGAAAAAGGGAGATTTGAGCATTATAAATGTGTCCCTTGAGGTTTATGAGATATTTGAAGTTACCGGATTTACGGAAATATTGGATGTACAAAAGAGGCTTAGGTTTCTAAGCTCCGAGGGTCTTGAAAAAATGGGCTCCGGAGTAAACGGCACCGTATACCGCCTTGATGATGAAAATATTTTAAAGACCGTCAAGAATATGACGCTTGAAGCTATAAGGGATGAGATGGACGTATCCAAAATGGCGCTTATTTACGGCATCCCGACGGCTATAGCCTTTGATGTGGTAAAGACGGAAGAAGGCTACGGCGAAGTCTATGAGATGGTAAAGGCGGGAGTCCTTGCGGCAGCTATTATGGCTGAGCCCGAAAAGAAGGATTATTATCTGGATGAATTTGTCCGGGTGTACAGGGAAATCCATTCCGTGGATGTTTCGGACAGCAAATTCACACCTTTAAAGGACAGATATCTTGATGCGGCGGATGGCATGAGGAAGTATATGACATCTGAAGAAAATGAAGCTATAAAGAAATTTATTAACGCCATTCCCGACAAGACCACCTTTATTCACGGGGATTATCATCTGGGAAATATAATGCTTCAGGACGGCGAGCTTATGCTTATAGATATAGGCGAGGCGGGATACGGCAATCCGTTATTTGACCTGGCGCAGACAAGACTTGCCTACTATTATTCAACTGTAATAGAGCCAAAGAGGGCTACAGCCATTACCGGGCTTTCCCTTGAAATGGCGCAGTGGTTTGCGGATAATGTATTTAATAGGTATTTGGGAACGGAAGGCGAAGTGCTTGAAAACCAGATGAAGATAGTCCATATAATGGGGCTTTTAAGAGCAATCTTTGTAGCTTACATGCAGGGAAGAGAGCCAAGAGAAGAATCGGTTAAAGAAAGGGTTAAGGAACTTCAAAGCGTTCTGTTTGCGGATGTGGACGGCATGTGCAGTCTTGTTTCGGAGTTGTTTGCGTAAGGTGTGACACGGGGACGGTTCTATTGTCACACCCACCGTGTCACAGGGCTTTTCCTCATTCTCTGGTATTTTTCCCCAAATATGCTACAATCTGCCGCATACACATACAGTTTTTAAGGATTGTTCGGAGGGGTGTATGAATCGGGAAGGTCTGATTATACGCTTCTTCCGGACGCTGCTTTTTATGAATTTCTTCCCGTTGATGCCGGAGACGATTTCACGCAGATAGTTACTTTAGATAAAATTAAAGAAGGCGTTGAATACGAAATTATTATCACTAATGTATCCGGTTTGTACAGATACAGGATGAAGGATGTGGTTGTAATGAGCGGTCATTATATAAACACTCCTGTCATAAGCTTTTGTAACAGAAGAGATCTTACCATAAGTATTATGGGTGAAAAAACAACGGAGCCGGCTCTTACATATGCGGTAGATAAGGCGTCTAAGCAGTTGGGGATTGAATTGGTAGATTATTCGGTATATGCAGATACCGATTATACCCCTGTCAGGTATCAGTATTTCGTTGAAGCCGGCAAGCCGATTTATCCCATAAGCCCTATGGAAGTAAGGAAGAGGATTGAAGAGCATTTGTCCGATGCAAATCCTTCATACGGGGATAAAGTCGATAAGGGAATATGTAGTAATTTAAGGGTTAATTTCCTGCAACCCGAATCATATGCCCTTTATAAGGATATGATGGTGGCAGCAGGTACAGTACCTACCCAGGTAAAGCCGGTGCATATAATCCTAAATGAGAAGCAACGCAGGTTTTTCTTCGGGCTAACGGAATACAGCGCAGAAGTAATGCTTTAGGGCGGTCGCCACGCCGCCCAAATCATAGAGAACGCTGCACATGGTAGCAAGGGAGAAACTCATTTTTTCCGGGATTGGTAAGATATGAAAAAGAAGATAATAATTTCCGAAATAATTATTATAATTGCGCTGGTATTGGCCATAATTTTGTCTCAGATCACAGGGGAGACTGAAGTTACGATTGATTTGGGAGAATGGACTTCCATCTATGATCTTGAGGGAAAATCCATTGGTATGCTTAAAGACTCCGGCTATGAGGAAGAGGCCGCAAAGAGATGGGACGATATCGATATTGTGTATGCGGATGAGATAGGGGCTCTTACAGACCTGCTTCAAAATCACAGCATAGATGCGGTTCTTTTGTCGTGCGAAGAGGCTTCGACGATGGTGGCAGAGAATGCTGAATTTTCCATTATGCTTGATGAAATGAGCAATTATTTTATTATAAGGGAAGGAGAAGAAATAAATATTCCTGCTATTGTGGTGCGAACAGAGGACTATGCATACCGCACTGCTCATATGGATCTGTCCGGGCTTTATGAACCAGGATACAGGATTGCCGGCATTACGGGATCTGAACTTATAGAATTTCCTGCCGCATTATTTCCTGAAAGCATATCCGTGAATTTCAGTAATTTTGCAGACGAATTCGCCGCTGTGGAGGCGGGGAAAGCCGATGCTGCCGCGGCATATGTGAGTAGCGCAGAAGATCTTTTCGAGACTTACGACGATTTGGCATATATAGGCACTCCTATAACCAGCTTTGCCACCGGATTTGGAATGCCAAAGAGTGAAAAGGGTGATAAGATAAAAAGCGAATTTAACGAATATCTTTCAGAGAACTATTTATCGGGTAAATATGAGGAAATATTTGAAAAATGGCATTCTCTGGACGAAAATGAAACCCCGGAAATAAATCGAAAGACGACAGGAGAAAACGGAATATTACGCGTGTGCACAACCGGCACCTGGTATCCTATGAGTTATTATTCCGGGGAAGAGCTGACGGGTGAATTTATAGAGATTGTATATGATTTTTGCATTAGAGAGGGATATACGCCTGTATTTGAGGCTGTGGCATACCCTGCGGAAATAACCGGGATAAATTCAGGTGCCTATGATTTCATGGCGGACTCTGTGTATATCACTGAAGAACGGGCACAAAAAATAAATATCACAGATCCTGTCTTTTACAGCTGTATGTATTTGGTCGTGAAGGAAGCCCCTCAGACTGAAACTGTATCAAAAGCGACTCTTTTTATAGAAAATATAAAGCAGAGCTTTACTAACGATTTCCTTAAAGATAATCGTTACCAAATGGTTATAGCGGGTCTTGCAACGACTCTCGTTATCGCCCTTTTTTCTTGGCTTTTCGGGACTTTGCTGGGAGCTTTCGTATGTTTCTTAAGGATGAGAAAAAACCCCTTTTTGTCGGCTTTGGCAAGAATATACATAAAGGCCGTACAGGGAATTCCCATTCTTGTGCTTTTGATGGTGCTGTATTATGTGGTGTTTGGCTCAGGCGGGGTGGATGCTGTCATAGTGTGCGTTATCGGTTTTTCCGTGGATTTTGCAGCGTATAGCTCCGAAATATTCAGAAACGGCATAGAGGCGGTTCCCGAGGGGCAATCCCGTGCGGCCAAAGCCCTGGGATTTTCCGAAACAGAGGGTTTTTTCAGGGTGATTCTTCCGCAGGCTATGAACCATATTCTTCCGGTATATAGTGGGCAGCTAGTGGCTATGGTAAAACTCACTTCCGTTGCCGGATATATTTCAGTTATGGAGCTTACAAAGGTGGCGGATATCATAAGAAGCAGGACTTATGATGCTTTCTTTCCGTTGTTAGTGTCGGCAATCATATATTTCCTGCTTTCATGGCTACTTGTGGGAGCGCTAAAGATACCGGAAGCCTTGTTGTCAAAAAAGCCGGGGCGGGTGAAGCTTCGCGGGGTTAATATGGAAAGGATTACATCCGACGAACCTAAGTCTCCTAAAGGAGCCGGGAGAGCTCCGGGCAGTGAATTGTTAAAGATTGAACACCTAAAGAAAAGCTTTGGAAATATCACACCTCTAAAGGATATTAACTGTACTGTAAACAGGGGAGATGTGATATCCGTGATAGGGCCTTCAGGAACAGGAAAGAGCACCTTGCTGTATCTTATAAACAGGCTCGAAGATGCCACGGAAGGAAGGGTTGTTATGGACGGGGCAGATACCGGAGCAAAGGGCTATGATTTAAGAAAAATGCGTCAGTCCGTAGGGATGGTATTTCAGTCCTTTAACTTGTTTTCACACCTTACTATCGTGGAAAATGTTATGCTTGCCCAAGTGCATCTGTTAAAAAGAACCAGGCAGGAGGCTTATGAAAAATCAATGACCTTGCTAAATAGCGTGGGGCTTTTAGGTAAGGCGCTTAGTTTCCCCTCAGAGCTTTCCGGAGGGCAGCAGCAGAGGGCTGCGATAGTTAGGACTCTGGCCGTAGATCCTGAAATCATTCTGTTTGATGAGCCCACATCAGCCCTGGATCCTACTATGGTGGGTGAGGTTCTTTCGGTCATAAAGAATCTCTCTGCAAAAGGGATGACTATGATGATAGTTACTCACGAGATGAAATTTGCCAGGGATGTTTCAAACCGTGTCTTTTATATGGATGAAGGAATTATTTATGAGGAAGGGACATCCGAAGAGATTTTTGATAATCCGAAGAAACCAAAGACCAGGCAATTTATAAGGCATCTGCGTGTATACTTAGACCATGTGACGCAAGAGGACGAGGATTTTTTCACAATGAAGACGAGGATAGAGGAGTTTGCCCACAGAAATATGCTTGGAAAGGCTATCCTGGACGGAATGCTCGCGGTGTCTGAGGAGCTCTGCCATAATATTATTGCAAAAGGCCTGAAGGGGTATGAGACAATGGACATAAGCTTTGAGTGCGCCGAGGATGATATGTCTTTTGCCTTTAAAGTGGAATATAAAGGAGTGGCCGCAGATCCTTTTAAGGATGCGGATGAGATTTCATTGAATATCTTGAAGCATATAGCGCCGGATATTAGCTACGTCGATTCGGGTGACGGCGGGCTTGTCACGGGTACGGTTTTTATAACAAATACGTCGAAGTGATTTTATAGCGTCCGTGTTACACCCGTGACGCTCTAGGGCACAATGTGACAAAAGAACCGTCCCCGTGTCATGAAGAGGGCGTTGTACATGTAGATATGGGATTAGAGATATGAAAGAATGAAGAAGATATCATTGATTTTACCGGTTCTGGCAGGCATTCTGTTTGGATCGGCGGGAGTTTTTACAAGGACTTTATACGCTGATGGTTTTGACAGCCCTACAATTTTTTTATAAGGGCTGCATTTGCCTTGATATTTCACTCATTGTGTGTCGGCGTGGCACCTTATTTATTTTTGGCAATTGCCGTAAAAAACATTGAGCCTTCACTTGCCGTTATGCTGGCTCAGTGCGAACCTTTGGCTGCTATGGTGTTTGGCGCTGTGTTTTTCGGAGAGATGCCTACAGTGCTGTCAATTATGGGATTGCTTATTACTGTGACAGCGCTTATTATAATCTCGAGAGATTGATTATGTGGAGTTTATATAAATGAAGACAAGAGAAGAAGCATTGACATACGGATTATCTTTTCCGGACACCTATCAGGATGCGCCTTTTCATGATGAGAATTGGCAGCTGATTCGTTATAAAGGAAATAAAAAGGCTTTCCTTTGGACATACGAGAGGAATGGATATATCAACCTGAATGTAAAAGTGGAACCGGAGAAGGCACTCTTTTGGCGGGATATCTACAGGTCTGTGCTGCCGGGTTATCACCAGA
>CAJOQM010000061.1 GCA_905236845.1 uncultured Lachnospiraceae bacterium
TAATGCTGTAAAGCTACCTGTATATTTTAGAAGAATCGGCGCAATTATTCAAGTCATACGAACCAAAAATATATAGCAAGCGGTAAAACTTTCTTCATTTTGTCGTTTTGGACCCGGATTTTATATATCTAACTACGGTTCAGCAAGTTTAACTTCTCAAAGGTGTCACAGAAGTTGTTTCTCTCGTCAAGACATTTTTCTGGAAAAAATTGTCAATTCAGAATTTCACAAAAAGTTCACAGACAACGCATTGGATTGATGATAAAATACCTCGATTAGTTTTATCGAACTTGGCGGGGATTAAGGAGTCACCGTGGATTTAAGGACTTATGGGGATTTAAGGATTTGCGGGGATTTAAGTATTTCCCGGGATTTTAAGGATGTTTATTAAAATGAGAATTTCCGACAGAAAATATATTACCCTATCGCTGGTCTTGCTGCTTTGTGCATTCGTTTTATGTCCCACCCTCGGAGGATGCGGAAGCACATCCGGTGCGAAAGGAGAGTCTGCGAATGCATCCTCCAATTCTGCAAATAATGCCGAATCGGATGCCGAAGTCGATTTGTCCTCTACCCGGAGCGTATTTGCCATGGATACGTATATGACGCTGACTGCATACGGCTCCGCCCGGGAGGAAGCTCTTGATGAAGCCGTATCGGAGATAGAACGCCTTGAGACGCTCTTTAATGCGGAGGATGAGGAGAGCGAGATTTACATATTAAATGATTCGGGAACCGAGATTCTGTCCGAAGAGACGGGATATCTTTTAGAGCGGTCTTTAGAGCTTTACGAGAGTACAGACGGACTCTTCGATATAGCCATATATCCTTTAATGCAGGCCTGGGGATTTACCACCCTCGAATACACCGTCCCCGACGAAGACACGCTTTCGGAGCTTCTTAAATATACCGATGCATCCCAAATTCAATATGATTCGGACAGCCTTCTTACGGAGCTTCCGGACAATATGAAAATAGACCTGGGAGGTATTGCCAAGGGATATACTTCCGCAAGGATAATGGATATATTCGAGGAATACGGCCTTCCGGCAGGGGTGGTATCCCTGGGAGGAAATGTGCAGGTATACGGTGCAAAGTCCGATGGGTCGGCCTGGAATATAGCTATTCAGGACCCGGATACGGATTCGGGCAATTATCTGGGTGTGCTTTCTTTGGCCGAAGCTAAAGCTGTCATTACATCCGGCGGATATGAGAGGTATTTTGAGGAAGACGGGGTGACTTATCACCACATTTTAGACCCCCGGACGGGATATCCTGCGGATTCGGGAATATTGAGCTCTACTATAGTAAGCTCCGACGGCACTCTTGCAGACGGCCTTTCCACGGCTCTTTATATCATGGGTGTGTATGAAGCTGCATCTTATTGGCGGGAGCGTTCGGATGAATTTGATTTTGTATTGCTTGATGAAAGCGGGACTTTGTACGTGTCTGAAGGGATTTCCGATTGCTTTTCGTCGGATTTATACGACATAGAAATAATAACCAAGGAGTAATATATGAAAAGGTGCAAGAATCTGTTATCCGAAGATTCCCTAAGAGACGGAGAGTGCATCCGCTGCGGCAAATGCACTCTTATATGTCCCCGCAGGAATATATCAGTATTTATTCAGCCGCAGAATGAGAAATCTCTTTAAAATCAAAAAATCTATTTCCAAATCATCGTTTATCCCGACCCTCCACGGGTTTCCCTTGCTAATTCAATCGATTAGTGATAAAATTCCTAGATACACGCTGTTTGTTTTCTATAGGACAGGTATCCCATGAACAGAGACATATTAGACAATTATATAAGGCGTATGTCGTACATTCGGGCGCTTTCGTCGCCGACTATCGCAGATCTCGTAAATGCTGGAGAATACAGCACCAAGCTTAAGGAGAATTTCGCACGCATCGGTGATCTGGCTGCGGAGAACAAGAAGGCTCTTGAGGATGTGATTTTCCCCTTTGCCCAGTCGGAGGAGCCTCTTAGCGAGGAAGAGATAGCCGCCATCAGGGATTTTAATGACAGTCTGGTGGACAGCAAGGCTGCGGAAAAGCTGGACGGAGCGGTCGTTTCTCTGATTACGGACAGGCTGATGAGAGATGCTCAGAGCAAGGGAGACGTGGCGTATATTGTGCACGAGCTCTATAACAGGGTCATTGTCTGCCATACTTTTCTTAATGTGACCAGCAGGATAAGCACAGACAGGAGCATTTCCGAGGATTTCAGATACAAAGGCCTCGATGCGGCTCAAAAGGCCATGGAATACCTTGAATATGAACGATTTAAAGAATTAAGTGATGATGCGAAATACAATGTCCTGGCAGTGACTATGATTTATCCTGCCTTTTGGGGAACCCAGTCGGGTATTACGAAAGTCGAGGCTCATCATTATATTGAGGAGCTGGAGAGGGCTCTTGCCGTTAGCAACGACGATTTTTATCTGAAAGAGTGTTCAAATTACGATTGGGATTATTATAAATTTCGGGTGCTGGGGCAATACGGCTCTGTGCTGGACTGCCTGTACAGGATGGATATTTATCCCGAGGATTTGGAAATTATCTTAAAGAGGCTTTCGCAACAGAACGAAATGTGGGAGTCCGATCCGGATAAATATGCAAAGTGGACGACACATGAAGTCATAAAGCTTCGTCTTTTCAGGGCAAAGTATCTTATCGGAGATATGGAAAGAGACGAATACCGCATAAATATGCTGGCTCTTTATGCCGGAAGAGACAGGGATTCATATGACTTTGACAGTCTTTACATAAATATTTATTGCGTGCTTGACACAATTCTTGCTTTAAAGCCGGGATATATCCGGGAGCGGTACAAGGATCTTCTGGGGCAATATTATAACGATGTCTGCGATTATGTCTTCCGTATGTCAAACGGGGCGACTTTAAGCGAGATATTGCAGCTTTATGTCCCTGTCATAGAAAACTATATCGAGATACCCGGGAGAACTTCTTTTGAAGAGATGGCGATGCGATCCCTTGCGGCGTTTCATCCGCCTACGTATGTTCATTCGATGATGGTGGCACAGATATCTACCTGCATATGCGCCCATTTGATAGATGTACACCCTGAGCTTTTCTATGGCATTCATGGATATGAGACCTCGCAGGAGGTATACGAGCGGCGTGAGGAATTGCTGAATTTCACTTATCACGCAGCGCTCTGTCATGATTTCGGAAAGCTGCCCATCATAGATACGGTGTTTATCTATGGAAGAAAGCTTATGGATTTTGAGTTGGACATAATACGTCAGCACCCGGATCTGGGGGCGAATCTTATGGAGCAGCACGAATCCACCCGGCGCTATGCCGATATTGCCCGGGGGCACCACAAATGGTATGACAATTCACAAGGCTACCCCGAGGACTTTGATACGAGCACCAGTCAATACAAGACTATTATAGATATTGTGACCTGCGCAGATTGTATGGATGCGGCTACGGACTCCGTCGGAAGGAGCTACAATACGGTAAAGACTCTTGACGAGTTCATAGGAGAGTTAAGAGACGGTGCGGGAACCCGCTATGCGCCGTATTTGCCGGATGTACTTACCATACCTATCGTGAGGGAGAATATAGACTATATTCTTTCGGAGGGCAGGAACTTAAATTACAGAAATGCATATCTGCTTTTGAGCGAAGTGCAGAAAATAGAAGAATAATTTGCCATAAGCGGATAAATCTGGTATAATGTCGTGCGCATTTTAATAAAGAAGGGAAAACGTTATGAAAATTACGATTACAGGAAAAAATATTGAAATTACCGAAGGTCTTCGCGCCGCAGTAGATGACAGGCTTTCACGCCTCGAGAAATACTTTACGGCCGATACGGAAGTGATTGTGACCTTAAGCGTTGAGAAGGAACGCAAGAAGATAGAGGTGACCATCCCCTTAAAGGGCAAGATACTTCGTTCCGAGCAGGTAAGCAATGATATGTACGTTTCCATAGACCTTGTGGAAGAGGTTATCGAGAGGCAGCTTAAGAAATACAAGAACAAGCTGGTTGACAAGCATCAGGCAGCAGGAAGCAATTTCAAACAGGAATACCTTGAGCGCGATGTGGAAGACGAGGATGTAAACATTATCCGTACAAAGCAGTTTGACGCAAAGCCCATGTATCCCGAAGATGCCTGCGTACAGATGGAGCTTTTGGGACATAATTTCTTTGCATTTATGAATGCGGAGACAGAGCAGATATGCGTGGTTTACAGGCGCCGGGGCGGCACCTACGGTATGCTTGAGCCGGATCTGTAGGATTTGTGATTTAGGACAAGCATTCCAGGTAAGACTCGCAGAACGGATGTACAGACGTACAAGGAGTTTATTTTGAAAGATACATTGGAAATAAGATGGCACGGACGAGGGGGACAGGGCGCGAAAACCGCAGCCCTGCTTCTTGCTGATGTGGCCTTTGAAACAGGTAAATATGTACAGGGATTTCCGGAGTACGGTCCGGAACGTATGGGTGCGCCCATTACGGCTTATAACAGGATTTCCGATAACCAGATTCGTCTTCATTCCAATATATATGAGCCGGATTATGTGGCTGTGGTAGACGAGACTTTGCTGGAGTCTGTGGATGTGACGGCGGGTCTTAGCGAGGAAGGCGGTATTCTTATTAATTCCACCCGCACGGAGAAGGAGATTCGACCCCTTTTGAACGGCTATAAGGGAGCGGTTTATCTTATTGATGCCCGGGGGATTTCCGAAAGGACTCTTGGGAAGAATTTTCCCAATACCCCCATGCTTTCTGCTATAGTCAGGATCTGCGAGGTCATGGATGAGGAAGATTTTTTTGGTCTTATGCTTCGGCTCTATCAGCATAAATTTGCCAGCAAGCCGGAAGTGGTGGACGGCAATATGGAAGCGTTAAGGCAGGCTTTCAAGGAGGTCAGAAATGGCTGATTTTATAAGTGCAAAAACCATAAATGAAGAGAGCCCCTGGGGAGAACTCACCGAGGGCTTGAGCATATATGAGCCCGGGACGTCGGCGGCTGTCATGACGGGAGAGTGGAGGACCCTTACACCTACTTTTGTAGAGGAGAAGTGCAAGCAGTGTCTTTTGTGCGTTCCCGTGTGCCCGGACTCGGCAATACCCGTGGTTAACAAAAAGAGACTTGATTTTGATTATGACCATTGCAAGGGATGCGGCATCTGCGTACGCTCATGTCCCTTCGATGCCATCACTATGGAGGGCTTGGACTAATGTCAAAAAAGGACAGATTATCAGGAAATGAAGCCGTGGCTATCGCCATGCGCCAGATAAATCCGGATGTAATGCCTGCATTCCCTATTACGCCCTCTACGGAGATTCCCCAGTATTTCTGCGATTTCGTGGCAAACGGCAAGGTGGATACGGAATTTATCCCGGTTGAAAGCGAACACTCCGCCATGAGCGCCTGCATCGGCGCCTCGGCTGCGGGAGCCCGTGTAGTTACGGCTACCAGCTCCTGCGGTATGGCTTATATGTGGGAAGAGCTCCATGTGGCGGCCTCCGACAGGCTCCCTATCGTAATGAATCTCGTAAACCGTGCGCTTTCCGGTCCGATTAACATTAATGCGGATCATTCCGACGGAATGGGCGCAAAGGATACGGGCTGGATACAGTTTTATGCGGAAAACTGTCAGGAAGCTTATGATAACTTCATTATGGCTTATCCCATAGCGGAGGATAAAAGGGTGCATCTTCCCATGATGTGCTGCCAGGACGGCTTTATTACAAGCCATGCCGTGGAAAACATCCTGCTGGAGGACGACGAGGAGGTAAAGAAATTCGTAGGCGAGTATGAGCCGGAGCATTATCTCCTCAAAGACGGCGAGCCTATGGCGGTAGGCCCCTATTCCGTGACGAACTATTATTTCGAGGCGCGCCGCGCCCAGGATGAGGCCATGAGCCATGTGCCCGAGGTAGCCAAAGAAGTGCAGGAGCGCTTTGCAAAGACCTTTGGCCGTAAATATGATTTTATAGAAAAATACCGTATGGATGATGCGAAATATGCCATAGTGATTATGGGATCTGCCGCAGGAACTATGAAATATTATGTAGACAGGCTAAGGGATGAGGGAGAGAAAATCGGTCTTATAAAAATCCGTATGTTCCGCCCCTTCCCCGCAAAGGATGTTGCCGCGGCGCTTAAGGATGTAAAGGCAGTGGCAATTATGGACAGAGCCCAGAGCTTTTCCAATGCGGGAGGACCTCTGGGGGTAGAGGTGACCAACGCCCTTTTCCATGCCCGCTCGCAGGCGCAGGCCATGGACTATGTATACGGTCTTGGCGGAAGAGATCTTCTCGAAGAACACGCCAGGACTATTATGGACGATTTGAAGGACATTGCGGCAAACGGCCACGATGATTATTACAGGTACCTGGGAGTAAGGGAGGCTTAAAGATGGGATATAATTTTAAAGAAACAGTCAGCCGCCCGGACAGATTCGCCCCGGGACACAGACTTTGCGCAGGATGCGGAGCAGGTATCTGCGTGCGCAACGTGCTTAATGTAATAGACGAAGAAGACCACGCTGTCGTGGGAAATGCTACGGGATGTCTTGAGGTTTCCTCATATATGTATCCTTATACGTCGTATCAGGACAGTTTTATCCACAATGCTTTCGAAAACGCAGGCGCTACCATGGGCGGCGTTGAGACGGCGTATAAGATCCTCAAGAAAAAGGGGAAAGTAAAGGGCGACTACAAATTCGTTACCTTCGGCGGAGACGGCGGCACATACGATATCGGCTTCCAGTCTTTATCCGGAGCTGCGGAGCGGGGACATGATTTTACCTATGTCTGCTATGACAATAATGCCTATATGAACACGGGCATCCAGAGGTCGTCCGCTACACCCATGTATGCCGACACTACGACTACACCCAGCGGTTCACAGTCCGACGGTAAGCCCCAGCCCAGGAAAGACCTTACGGAAATAATGGTGGCGCACAACATTCCTTATGTAGCCCAGACTACATTCGTGCAGAATTTTAAAGATCTTCACACCAAGGCTCACAAGGCTATATATACCGAGGGACCGGCATTTCTTAATGTAATGGCGCCCTGCCCCAGAGGATGGAGATATCCCACGGAAGACCTTATGGAAATCTGCCGTCTTGCGGTAGAGACATGCTGCTGGCCGCTTTTTGAGGTGGTTGATGGCAGTTGGATCTTAAGCTATGCGCCAAAGGAGAAGCTTCCCGTAGAGGAATTCTTAAGGCCTCAGGGCAGATTTAAGCATATGTTTAAGAAGGGCAACGAGCATCTGATAGATGAATTCCAGAAGGATGTGGACAGGCGTTGGGAGAAGCTGCTCAACAGATGCGAGAATTCATAAAAGAAATGATAATTCCCGACACCCGGTCCGGAACCGGAGTGTTGGGCTTTGTATGAGGTAAAAGATGGACATAGTAGTACTTGCAGGCGGAACAAGCACTGAGAGGGATGTATCCCTCATAACGGGAAGCAGGGTAGCGCAGGCCTTAAAGAGAAAAGGTCACAGGGTTATCCTGCTTGACGCATTTTTGGGACTTAATCCTGAAATAGCAAAGGAAGCTTTTGCAGACCCCGATGCGGATATATTTGACGGCAGGATAGAGGGGATTTCCGAGATTTCCCAGATTGCGGAGACAGTTCCTGACTTGGATGCAGTCATAAAACTGCGAGGATCGGATCCCGAAGTTTTCTTCGGACCTAATGTGATTGAAATATGCCGCAAGGCGGATGTCGTGTTTATTGCGCTTCACGGCCAGAACGGCGAGGATGGCAAGGTGCAGGCGGCTTTCGACCTGTATGGCATTAAATACACCGGCACGGGTTATCTGGGCAGCGCTCTTGCCATGGATAAGACCATAAGCCGCTGGATGTTCAAGGCTGCGGGTGTACCTATAGCCGATGGCTTTAGTATGAAGAAATTCCTGCGAAGCGACGATGCCCCCTCATGTGGTTTTCCCTGTGTCGTAAAGCCGAATTGCGGCGGCTCATCCGTAGGCGTTACCATAGCCCATGATATGGATGAATATAAGAAAGCTCTGGATACGGCGTTTTCCTATGAGGATACCGTGGTTATAGAAGAATATATAAAGGGTCGTGAATTTTCCATAGGAGTAATAAACGGAAAGGCGCTTCCCATAATCGAGATTGCACCGAAATCCGGGTTCTATGATTACAAGAATAAATATCAGGCGGGAGCTACCGTGGAGACCTGCCCGGCTGAAATTCCCAAAGATGTAACGGAAAAGATGCAGCGCTATGCAGAGGCTGCTGCAAAGACTCTGGGTCTTGATGCATATTCCCGGTCAGATTTTATGATGGGAGATGACGGAAGGATTATCTGCCTTGAGTCCAACACCCTGCCGGGAATGACCCCCACCAGCCTCCTTCCCCAGGAAGCTGCAGTCATAGGGATTGAATACGACGATCTTTGCCAGAAGCTGGTAGATGTATCATTGGAGAGAAGATAATGACGATTGGAGATATATTAAAGGGATGTGAAGGAATGAGTTTTGGTTTACATAACACCGCCAGCATCCCTGATGATATCATAAAGGCTACGGACTTCCAAGGGGCTGTTATAGACAGCCGTAAGGTGGAAAAGGGCAATCTTTTTTTTGCCATAAAGGGCGAAAATACTGACGGACATAAATATATCAATAAGGCATTTGAAAGCGGCGCAGCAGCTGTTATTGCAGAGCACCTCCCTGAGGGCGAAGAGCCCAAGGGTCCGGTTGTACTGGTGGAGGATACCCAAAAGGCTTTGGCACAGATTGCTGCGGCGTACCGGAAAACATTGGATATTCCCATCATTGGCATCACCGGCTCCGTAGGAAAGACTACCGCCAAGGAAATGACGGCGGCGGTTCTTTCCGAGAAATTCTGCGTCCAAAAGACGGCGGGGAATTTTAATAATGAGCTTGGAATGCCCCTTACATTGCTTTCAATAGGACCGGAGCATCAGGCGGCTGTGGTCGAGATGGGTATAAATCATTTCGGCGAAATGGACAGGATGGCGCAGGTGGCCCGTCCTGATATTTTTGTGATTACAAACATAGGTCCCTGTCATCTGGAATTTTTAGGCGACCTCCACGGAGTCCTAAAGGCAAAGACCGAAGGTCTTAAATATATGGCGGATGGCGCCCCTCTTATTATTAATGCGGATGATGAAGAATTGTATTCCCTAAAAAGCGGCGGTGCGCCCGGTGAGGATTTGGCGGGAAAGACATCGCCTGTTTTCTTTGCTTTGGATAGAAGGCAGGATGCTGCATTCTATGCGGAGAATCTGAAATCCTTTGGCGCAGAGGGCATGAGCTTTACTCTTTGCGAGACCTCCGGAGACACCGGCGAGGGAGAACGTCTGGATAATGTGCGCATACAGCTTTCCGGCTCTCATATGGTCTATAACGCCCTGGCAGCTGCCTGCGTGGGAAAAGTCCTTGGGATGGAGCTTTCGGATATCGCAGTCGGTCTTTCAAAGGCAAATACCGTGGCGGGTCACGGTACTTTTGAAAAAGCCGGCAATATCACTCTTATGAACGACTGCTACAACGCAAACCCCGCATCCATGAAAGCATCGCTTAAAGTCCTTTCGGAGTGTGAGGGTTATCGCATCGCAGTCCTTGGAGATATGGGAGAATTGGGTGCCGATGAGATTTCGCTTCACGAAGAAGTGGGAGAATATGCCGCCGGTTTTGATATAGATGCCGTCTTTATGAGCGGAGAGCTATGCGCCCATATGGCGGAAGCCTTCCGCAGGAAAAATAAGGGCAATAATCTTGTTTATGAAAAGGACAAAGAGTCCATAATCCGGCGCCTTACTGAGCTTATTAATTCAAAGAAAAATGATCCTCTTACCGTACTTGTAAAGGCGTCCCATTTTATGGGGTTTGATACGGTAGTAAAAGAAATTTTGATATAGCCGGGTTTGAGTTTGACCATCATGGCGGTGAACATGATATTTATAAGAGGGGTTCGGATACAGAAGAAGTCCCCGGACACCGATAAATAAATGAAAGGCTCGCAAAGGCAATTCTAAGGAAATGGGGGATAAGATAATTCCAAACTGGCTTAATAAAGCTGCGGAAGAGGCTCACATAAATGTATCAAGGACGCTCCAGGAGGCTTTGATACAAAAGCTGGAATTGAAAAATTAAATATATTCACGTTTAAGGAGACAGGGGATGGTTCTGTGTCTTTCTAGCGGGAGATCTGAAATGACGATGCATTAGCCGATATTTTTCTTTATTATCTCCAAAATCTGTTCACGCACCCGTTCCCCTATACCCGTCATCTCCTCTTTCGACATTTCTGCCGTATCAACAGGCGGGAGAAATTCCAAAACGACTTTAGATGAATGTACAAAAGGCATATGATCTTCAAAAATCTGTGAGGTCCCCGTTATTGCTACGGGGACTATTTTTCTTTTGCTTTTTGTGGCGAGCTTAAAGCTTCCTTCTTTAAATTCCATAAGATTGCCTTCGGGCTCTTTGCAGCGGGTGCCCTCGGGAAAGATTACGACGGATGTGTCGTTTTTCAGATATTCTATGCCCTTTAGGATGGTCTTTAAGGCTTCTCGGTTATTTTTCCTGTCGAGAGCCAGCCCGTTTACCCGGGAAAGCCAATTGCCGATGACGGGAAATTTTAATAAGGATTGCTTTGCAACAAATGTAGCAGGATAGGGCAAAAGTGGATAAAGAACGACTATATCAAAAAAACTTCTGTGGTTTCCCACATAAAGAACGGGTTCATCTTTGCTTATATATTCTTTGCCCTTTATGGTAAGCCGGACGCCGGCTATAAAGCTTACCATGCGTAGCGCTCCCCGGACGATATTTAAAGAAAGTCTGTCCGCCTTTTCTTTGTTTGATTTTGCCATAAAATAAGTTACGGGAAGCATCACGGCAGAATATATATAAAACCCTATGAAAAATACAGCAAATGCCAGTAAACGCAGCATAAAAAACTCCTGAAAAAATATATTTGTTGTATGCGGATTATGTGCGGCCGGATGTGACCTTACATCGACCTGCGCAGGTCAAATTATAAAGCCGGCGGGAAAATGTGTCAATACATCAAAAAACGCCTTGTCGCCTAAAAAAACCGTCTAAAAAAACCCCCGTTCTTCATGGTTCAAACAGTTGAAAGCAAAGGGATTCTTATTTATAATTATAATCATATAAATACTATTTTTGAAAGGATAAAATTATGTCAGAAAAAACTAATATTTTAAATGGATTGGAACCGGTGGCGCCCCTCGGATTTTTTGAGGAAATAAGCCGTATTCCAAGACCTTCGTATCATGAGGAAAAAATAAGTGCATATCTGGAGAATTTCGCAATCGAAAGAAACCTGGAATATTACAAAGATGATTTGGGAAATGTGATTATCATAAAGGAAGCGTCAAAGGGCATGGAAGGCGCTGATACGATTATCCTTCAAGGGCATATGGATATGGTGTGTGAAAAGGAAGAAGGATGCACCAAGAATATGGAAAAGGAAGGTCTTGATCTTGAAGTAAACGGGGATCTTATAAGCGCCCGGGGGACGACCCTGGGCGGTGACGACGGCGTGGCTCTTTGCATAGCTTTGGCGATTCTTGATGATGATAAGCTGCCCCATCCCCGGCTTGAATGCGTATTTACCGTAAGCGAAGAGACGGGTATGGAAGGTGCAAATGCAATAGACGTGTCTATGCTAAAAGGGCGAAAGCTCATAAATATAGATTCCGAAGATGAGAAATATATAATAGTAGGCTGCGCAGGCGGAGCCAGGATACATCTTACCCTCCCTGTGGAAAGAACGGGAGCATATGACAGGTGCCTTGAGGTAATGGTCGGCGGATTAAAAGGCGGCCATTCCGGTACGGAGATAGACAAAGGCAGGGCAAACGCAGCTCTTGTGCTGGCAGATGTGTTGCAGGCGGCTGCAAAGGCGGATAAGTCTCTTACCCTGATAGCGCTTGCGGGAGGCAGCAAGGATAATGCCATTCCCGCCCTGGCAAAAGCCGTCGTATCCTGCAGTAACGAAGATGCCGTAAGAGATGCGGTAAGCCGGGCAACAGGACAGGCAGCAGAGGAATTTAAAGATACAGACCCCGGTCTTAAGGTGGAAGTGGTAAATGCGGAAGTAGCGGGAGATATACAGCCTCTAACAAGGGAAAAAACCGAAGACATACTCGACATTATGTCAACCTCGCTTCGGGGAGTGATACGCATGACGCCGGATATTCCCGACCTTGTGCAGACATCCCTTAATATGGGAATATCGGATCTTTTGGATGGGGAGATGGACATACATTTTTCTATCAGGAGCTCTGTTGCATCCGAAAAAGAGAATCTGGCTGAAAGCCTGAAAGCGCAGGCGGATAAATACGGATTTGAATACGAAAGAACGGGGGATTATCCTGCGTGGGAGAGGGTTCCGGAATCTGCCTTAAGCGACGTAATAAGAAAGACTTATAACGAAGTAACGGGAAAAGATATAGGGATAACAGTTATTCACGCCGGGCTTGAGTGCGGTCTGCTTGCCGACAAGCTCCCGGGGCTCGACGCAGTTTCCATAGGACCTGATATATATGATATCCATACGCCTGCGGAAAGGATGTCTGTATCCTCTATGCAGAGGATGTATGAAGTAATAAGAAGAGTAATAAGCGGAGGATGCGAATCATGATAAAAATAGCGATTTACGGTAAAGGCGGCATAGGAAAATCAACAACGACAGCAAATCTCTCGGCGGCATTTTCAAAGCTGGGGAAAAGGGTAATCCAGATAGGGTGCGATCCAAAGGCGGACTCCACCATAAATCTCCTGGGGGGAGAGCCCCTGCTTCCCGTTATGAATTATATGAGGGAGCAGGATGAAGAGCCTGACGAATTATCCCAGATATCAAAGGTGGGGTACGGGGGAGTATTATGTATAGAGACCGGCGGTCCTACCCCCGGGCTGGGATGCGCAGGACGCGGAATCATTGCTACATTTTCGCTTCTGGAGGAGCTTGAGCTTTTTGAAAAATTCAAGCCTGATGTAGTGCTTTATGATGTCTTGGGAGATGTGGTATGCGGCGGATTCGCAGCGCCTATCAGGGAAGGATATGCGCATGATGTCATTGTGGTTACCAGCGGAGAAAAAATGGCGCTTTACGCCGCCGGCAATATATTGACGGCAGTAAAGAATTTTGAAGACAGAAATTATGCAAGGGCTTTGGGCGTAGTCCTTAACTGCCGCAATGTGGATAACGAAGAAGAACGGGTACAGACATTTGCCGACGAAAATAATCTTCCCATACTTGCGACAATTCCCCGAAGCCAGGACATTACGGATTATGAGGATCAGGGAAAGACCGTAGTGGAGGGCGACGATACCCTCCCCGTAAGCCGGGCATATATAGATCTTGCGGAAAGGTTGCTTAAAGAATGCAGGGATGAGTGAGAATGCGAGGTTATTATAAAATGTATTTTATGTTTATGACCGGTCTTGAATTTTTATTGGAAACACTGAAAATATATTTGATTTCGGGTAGAATATTTGATATTCAATTTGCAAAACGGCTGAAATATACAGTTTTCTCATCGCTTTGTGTAATTATCGCTATCTCTTATTTTACCCGAAGTGTGATTCCGGCCTTTGGAGAGTTTGCGATTATAGCACTTGTTATGTCAGTGATGAGTCTGAAGGACGTGGTATGGATAATTATAATTCATTTTGCAATAGGAATCGGAGATTCTCTGTTAGCATGAGATATGAAAGGATCCTTTTCATATAAGCCCCGATGGTTGCAAACATTGTGGCAGTAACTATTAATTATTTTTTTGCCCTCTTGGGAGGAAAGGAGCGCTTATGAATAAAGAAGCGACAGCAGCAATTGTAATGCCGTCAAGCTATGCCTTGATGGACGAAGAAGAGATGATGTATGTGGAAGGTGGAGTTAGCTTAGCTGTTTCAAGTGATTATTTATCAAAATCAACTTGTAAATCAGGGGCCTCAAAATATACAAAGGCCACGGGTTTATCGCAGATGCGTATAGCTAAGGAAATCTATGCTCATACTAAAATGTATTATGCTTCAAGTACTGCAATAGCAAGTTCGTTGGTATGCTTAGTTATTGGGGGAATGACTGCAAAGATTGGGGCGGCAGCAACCATTGCTGAAATGATGTGGATAAGGAGCCATGCCAATCCGATTGATTTGGGCGGTGACAGTGATTTTAGA
>CAJOQM010000062.1 GCA_905236845.1 uncultured Lachnospiraceae bacterium
CTTCTCGGCAGTCGGGCATGCCTGCCTCTTTATGCCAGTTTGTATACACCGGGAAGAAGTTATGGGCATAGTCGGTATTTCCTCCCAGTCGGGAAGATTTCTCCAATACTATGACTCTCTTTCCCTCCATGGCAGCTTTGACTGCTCCGATAAGTCCTGTACCTGCGCCGCATACGACTACATCTGCCTCCATCTCGACGGGGTCGTGATAGGCTACGTCATCCGGTGCTTCCGTATCAATGATGGACGCAGTGTGACAGACCTTTGCGCACAGGCCGCAGCGCACACACTTATCCTGGTCTATCTGGTACTGCGTGGTGTCATATTCGATGGCGCCCATTGGGCACTCCGAAAAGCAGTTGTGGCAGCAGACACAGTTTTGCGTAATATAATACATTTGATGCCTCCTTTCACTTCACATCCGCAAGTAATACAAAATTGCGGATGTTTTTATAATATGGCATTACCTTACCCCCAAATTGTACTTGCTTTCAAGAAAAAAATAGCTGCCGGCCGTAAATTTTGGCTGGCAGCACAATTTAAAATACCGTATATGTAACGGGGACACAACCGATATGTCAGTTCAGCTCCAACATATCATCAAATCCCGGTGCTGTCAAAGAGTCCGGCTTGCCTTCCAAAGTAATATATAATTCATTGTTTTCTGTTTTTTTGACAACAACTGCTTTTTAAAAGGGAAAAAACAGAGAAAAACATACAAAAATCAGATTATTCCTTACAATTCCGCTTTCCGGATGATATAATCCAAATTTGAGGAGTGCTTGAAAATATGACAATAAAAGAGATTGCAAACATTATGGTTCTTGTTGCGGCGGCTGTGGGTTTTATCTATGTTCTTTTTCAGCGCAAATTACGGCCAGATGGATTCTCTTGCAGACGACGGGAGCCGGAAGTTCCTTAAGTACAGACTCATAAGCCGGCTTGTGGTCGTTCCTTTTGTAGCTGTTTATGTGCCTGTGTATTTTTACAATGTTTCCCTGGTTGCCTTCATTGGATATGATGTAGTCATGTTCTTTTTGGTGAATGCTGCGAGATTCCATCTTAAGCATCTTATTTTTCCTGATGTCAGCTACGGTGTAATTAATTGCCTGAAGGCTTTATAATTTCGTTGCGCTGGTATTTTGCTTTGCAACAGCGGTTATTATAGTAGCCGATTGTATTGAAAACGATAAATTGTATCTTGGGGCGGGGATAGTCATGGCGGTATGCTGCCTTATTATCCTGCCTGTAATAGAGTGGGGCGTTGCCAAATGGAAGGAGGCATCAAGATGGACTCAATGATATATATTCTTTTTATTTGCATTATGGTGCCTCTCCTTATGATGATTCCGCTTTTAAAGGGCGAAGCAAAGCTTGTTATGGCGTTTATGCTGAATGGTGGGCTATGGTGTGTCCTTTGTGCGAAAGAGGAAAAACTGTTCTTTACGGGAACATATGCTTTGTTTGTCATGGCTGCTATATATCATTCTATTTTTAATACCCTGGTACAGTCTGAAACATACAAGTATTGGGGGGTTGTTCTGCCATTCGTTACATATGCGTTCTTTACCGGATTACAGTTAAAGAAGTATTCGGCAGCTTCCGGATTAAAATCTGCAGATGCCTCAGTGCCTGCAAAAGCGGATTAAACGTATATAATATCTGAGTCTATGAAAAAAAATCCCGCAATAAAAAGAATATGGGACTTACCGTCAAGTTCATCCGCGCTGCCATCATAATTATAGGTGTTTTGGGAGCCGTATTTTTTGTTATATACAATATCAGCTTTAACAACCTGGAGACTCTTGTGGAGAGTGAAGGTGATGAACTGGCGGTTCTGGTCGAGGGGGATTCTTCGGACGCTATGGAATCTCTGGCTTTGGAGAGTTTGGAGAAGTTAAGTTATGAGGCTGCAGACAAGACGGATGATGAGATGTGGGTAAATAAATATGAGTTGGAGATACTTGGAACACAAGTTAAGGATGTTATTGAAAATCCCGGTAATTATAAAAGAAAAGAAGTGAACCCTCCCGATGCGTCTAATGCCGGTGAGCTTGCTTTGCAGCTTCTTTGTCCTGACGGATATGACAATATATCCGATGAATCCATGGAGCTTGCAGAGCGCCTGGCAAACCTTGAGCCCATTATGGCTAAATATATCGGAGAATATACGTATGATTGCTATATTTCTTTGACTGACGGAGTTACGCTTGCTATGGATAAGCTTTCCGACAAGAAATTTGACGAAGACGGAAATGTTAAAAGCTATGATGCCAGAATCCGCCCCTGGTATCAGGGAGCCGTCGAGACGGGTGGTTTTTACTGTGGACCTGCGATATACAGCTATTTTTACGGATATGTTTCTGTAATATACAGCTATCCGGTGTATGTGGACGGAGAGCTTGTTGCTGTGCTTGAAGGCTCTATTACCACCGGAAATATGGAAGAAAAGGTGGAAGGCGTAAAGATAGGACAGGAGGGTTTCAGTATCCTTATCACGAAGGAGGCACAGCTGGTAGTAACTCCCATGGATACCGGCGAGCTGACAATGCGGGATGGACCCAGATTTCCTTTGTGAAAAAGAGCGAAATCTTAAATCCTTCCTATAATCTTGTGAAAGAAACAAAAAGTCGTTTTTCCGCTATGCTTGATACCATTGACGACGCATTTAGGGTTAATATTATTGTTATATCATGCATCGTGGCTGTCATTGTGGTTATGGCAGTAATAATCGTGGGAGGTTTTGCGAAGAAACGAGTCGCTCCCATCGTTCATATGACAAAGCGCATCAAAGGGATTTCCGGTGATGATATGATCTTTGAAATGGAAGACATGTACAATACCGGTGATGAAATTCAGACTCTTGCGGAATCTTTTGAAGGACTTTCTGTAAGGACAAAGGAATATTTCCTTGAAAATACCAGGATTACCGCAGAGAAGGAAAGAGCGCAGGCGGAGCTCAACATGGCAAAGCAGATTCAGGAATCCATGCTGCCGAGTGCTGCGCCCGAATTCGACGATTCATCCGGATTTGAGATATATGCGGATATGGTGCCTGCAAAGAATGTGGGCGGAGATTTTTTTGATTATTTCTCCGTGGATGAGGGTCACGAATATGCCGCAATAAGACGGGTGGGGGGAGAATTTACAATCGAAAAAGACAATCACAGCATGGTGGTCTCTGCTCTGAAAAGAGCTGTATTTAAGCCGAACAGCATTACATTAAACCCCGGAGATACCATATATCTTTATACCGACGGAGTCACGGAGGCAAATAACGAAGAAGGGGGAATGTTTGGTATGGAAAGGCTTGTGCGGGTTCTTAATGAGGAACCCGGTCTCTCCTGCGAAGAACTGGATGTTCATGTAAGAAACCGCATAAGAGAATTTTCAAAGAGCGCCGAACAATTCGATGATATTACGACGCTTTGTATAAAAATTAATTAGTATGCAGATCCTGCAGACTTTGATGAGGGCATAAGCGGCTCTGAACTTTATCTGAAGATGTACAAGGGAGATATGTACCGACCTTATGTATCAGATGCGATTTTGGTAAAGGCAAAGAGTGAGGATGCGGAGGAAGAGATTGCTGATGAGAATCTGCCCGACGATGTCAAGCTTGCCTCCGGACTTAAAATATTCATCTGCTCTTAATTCCAAAGATAAGCTCTGGATATCCAATATATACGCAAGTACGGCAGACGGAGAGCAGTTTGTAAACGGTATCGGATTTGTAGCTGAAAAAGGCTCTGCAAAGGCAGAACCCTTTGACAGCGAATACGCCATTGATGTGGGCAACGACAGCACATCCGGTGTATTTCCGCCAAAGTTTGATACTGCGTCCATAGTGGTAATAATTGCCGTAATAGCGGCGGGAGCTGCATTCGGAGTCTTTCTGGCAAAAAAGGGAAAAAGGATAAATAGCTAAAAAAAATGTTTTTTTCAAAGTTTGTTACCTTTTTGTAACCCTGGGTATGATAGAATCGCTGCATAATAAAAATTGCGGGTCATGATTCTGAAGGAGGAATTGCTGTTATGAAGATAAAAAAGACATTATTTTCAATAGCGCTTGCAGGCACAATGGTGATCGCAACGATCCCCGTAATGTGCGGGAAGGCGATGGCAGATGAAAACAGCAATGAGTATACCATGACTATCCCGGCGACTCTGACTGTTACACGCAGCGGCTGGAACGCCACCGATGGCATCACGGTCAAGGCAAAGGAAGGCAGTACATTCGATACGGAGAAGCAGATAATAGTAAGAGCGACTTCGGGGAACTGGTGGGGTCTTGAGTCCGGAAAAAATCGCATTGATTATTATATGGAGCAGTCATTATCCATGGTTGGTTATGGCGGACGCATACCCAGACCCTGGCAGTTTTCCGGTACAGAGGTAAATAACGGCGCCACAAAGGGACTGGGCATAAGAGTAAATGATTACAGCAATATGCCGTATGGCGTATATACCGATGTGGTTACATTTACGGCTAATGTGATCACACCCGTAACCTCTCTTGGCATTAATATTCCTTCATCCAACAGGCTTGGAAATAAAAAGATGGGTATGAGAGTGGGAGAACAGGTGCAGCTGACGGCCAATGTCTACCCTGAGGATGCCTCTGACAAGACGGTATGCTGGAGCAACAGCAATCGTTCGGAGATAGTCGATGCCCACTATAATGCGGGTGTGGCTACTGCCATAAAGGCTGGGACGACACAGGTCATTGTTCAGGATATGGGGACAAATACCATTTCAAACAGGATTGATGTAACGGTTTATCCGGATACATACACATTCAAAATCCCTGCGGGACAGACCGGATATAAAGTGTTAGATTCAAACGGCTCGGCGGGAGTAGGGATGAATTTTGCGTTTACCGAAGAGAGCAATATGTACCCCGGTACTTTCTATACCCGCAATAATATAGGCAAGTTTACAAAGATAGTGGTAATGATATCGGAAGATGAAAGCGAAGAGGTGCTCTGGAAATCAGAGCTTATAGAGCCCGGCGAAGAGATTAAAAGCATTACCATAAACAAGACGCTTGAAAGCGGCGAATATACGGCGATACTTAAATACGAATGTTTTTCATTAAAGGATGAGTCACAGCTGAACGGATCTGATGTACAGCTAAAGCTTTTGGTGCAGTAGGAGGATGGTATTATGAAGGATCATAAAAACGTAATAAAAATAGCATCATTACTGCTTGCTCTGGTGCTTGCTGCCGGCGGGGTATCTCTTGGGATAAAAATCTTTGGAGATAAGACCAGCGCAGATTCTAATGAGATTACCTCTTCAAATAACACTGCGACTATGACCATCTCCCTGACCATAGAGCAGGTGTCTGTAAAGACTCCTCCCAAAGCCAAGGATCTGACATATATCGGCGGATATAACATGACTTTGATAGAAGCGGGGCAAGCCAGCGAAGGAAAGATGCAGTATCAGCTGGGGACGGATGATGTAAAAGCACCTACAGGGACATGGTCCGAGACCCTTCCGCAGGGCGCACAGGCAGGAGATTATTATGTATGGTATCGCGCTTATTTAAAGGATACAAATACCAGCGACCCTGAATGTGTAAAGGTAATTATCAAGCCGGAGTCTCTTGAGGATGCAAGAGTGGTATTTTACACTACGGACGGTTCGAAGAATAACGTGACCTCATTGCCTTACAACGGCTCGGAATACAGTGTGGGCATAAAGGTTTATATGAAATATTATCAAGCGACTCCCTATATGTTTGAGGTAAGCGGCACCACTACCGCTTCAGAGGTGGGCACATACGAAGTGACCATTACTCCAAAGGAATTAAATGGTGAGTCCCGGTATACAGGCTCCAAAACGGCATATTGGAGCATAGAAAAGGGGACTCCTGTTATTGAGACCCTGCCTGAGGCTTCCGATATCACATACGGACAGACTCTTGCTGACAGCGAATTGACAGGCGGAGCCGCAAAGATTGGTGATGTGGAGATTCCCGGAGTTTTTACCTGGAAGGATACATCTGTAGCGCCCGGGATTTCAGACAGCGAAACGACGGAGTATGAGGTGGTATTTACACCTGATGATACGGAATTTTCAAACGTTGCGGAATGCAAGGTAAAGCTTACGGTAAATAAGCTGGATATCACGGATGATGATATAGTAGCTCCCGTAGCGAGTGATATCAGCTATACCGGTAAGACCCAGATGCTGGTAGAGGACGGCGAAGTAAAGGATGGCATCGGCACTATGCTCTATGCTGTTACTACCGATGCCGAAGCTGACCCGGATGAGCTTAAATACAGTGAAAACGTCCCCACCGCAAAGAACAAGGGAATCTACTATGTATGGTACAAGATAGAAGGAGACGATATACATAATGATGTCGAGGCGAAGTGCATTACTGTATCCATGTCGATGTCTGAAGTAAAGACTGCTCCCGGGGCTGTGGATTTGGTCTATACCGGAGAAGATATGGAGCTTATAACAGCAGGTGAGGCTGCATACGGAGATATGCAGTATGCTTTGGGTAAAGACGATGAGAATGCTCCTGAAGAAGGGTGGGCCAAAGATATCCCCACAGGTCATGATGCAGGTACATATTATGTATGGTATCGGGCATACCTGTCAAATAAGGATATGACAGTTCCTGAA
>CAJOQM010000063.1 GCA_905236845.1 uncultured Lachnospiraceae bacterium
ATCCACACACGCCCCTTCCTTGACATTCTTCCTGAATAATGCTATAAGTAATAATGTACAATTGAAAATTTACTCCGAGCCCCCTTACCTAAGGCGTATGTACGCTACGGTTTTCGGGCCGGGATCGAAGAATCCCCGGGGTGGCAAGGGAAACGGTGCCGCCTTCCTTATTTGAAAAGGAGTTAATAAGTTATCTGTCGAGAAAATTCCGGCAGATTATGTCTGCGCATTTTTCCGTATCCTCAAGAGATATGGTGGTTGCGTTTGTCTGAACAGGCTCGTCGGTAGCAAGGGCGATAAGTGACTTATCATGGCAGATTATGTCTTTTCCCGTTGCTTTCCGGTGTATTTCTATTTTGGGAAGATGACTCAGCTTATATCCTTCGACCAGGATGATATCGGTTTTGGGCATTATTTTTCTCATCTGTTCAGGACTGAAATCCCCTTTTCCAAGGAGCGCCCATTTCTCCGGGCCGATTATTCCTACATTTAAGGCACCCGCCTTATTAAATCTCCAGGTATCCTTTCCTTCCCTGTCCATTTCAAAGCCGTGAGCATCGTGTTTTAATGAGCCTACGGAGTATCCCCGGTGTATAAGCTCTGCAATGAGTTTTTCCATGAAGGTGGTTTTTCCCGAGCCGGACCATCCGGTTACGGCTATCATGGGAGGATTTCCTGCGTAAAGGTCATAAAGGTCTTCTCTGGTGTTTATATTGAGGAAAAAGCGGGAGTGCGAGTTGGGCAAAGTAAAATATGCAGTCTTTACATTTTCAAGTAAAAGACGCATTTTGCAATTATCGCTTTTAAGAAGCTTTTTAGCTGTATCAGCCACACTGCGCTTGTATACACCGTATAAAGGCTCCGGACGACCGTCATTCATATAGACGGCGGCATCCGCATCAAGGGGTATGGGAAGTACAAGACCCTCATCAAGGTTAGGCATATCTACTGCGCTGACGTATAAAATATCAGCGTCTGTTTTGACGAAGGCTGACAGAATTCCTGACATGGGTCCTTTTCCTTCATATATGTCGCTTACGGTGACGACCTCTCTTTCAATCGAAGGGAAATGACCCGCATAGCCTTCGGATACAATGATTTTTTCTATAAAATCAAATTGCGACCAGTAGGATACGGCATGCTCCAAAAGAGTTTTTCCGTTATAGGATATAAGGGCTTTGTCTTCACCCATGCGGCTGGATTTTCCGCCGGCTAGTATAAGGGCGTATATTTTTGGTTGTGACATAACACAAACCTCCGGATAGTATTTTTGATGAAAGACCGGTACAAACGGTCTTCCCTTAAATCTTATATTTTATCCGCAGGAAAATCAAGTTTGAAAGGAAAGGTGTATAATGAAAAGAAAAGTTTTAGCGGGATTTTTGGCAGTAGCAATGGTGTTTTCCATGGCTGCATGCGGTTCGTCTTCAAATGAGTCGGAAAGCAGCGAGTCTGCACAGGAGGAAACGACCGAAGCGCCGGCAGAATCTGCCGAGCCGGCTGCAAGCGCAGAAGCTACCGAAGAGGCTACAGAGGAAGTTACGGTTTATATCGACATTGCCGCATCTCTCGAGGCGGTATTTGTTGATGAAATCATCCCCGCATATGAAAAGGAAAATCCTAACGTAAAGATTGAATACAACACTGGTTCTTCGGGAGCCCTCCTTACGGGAATAGAAGAGGCAAACGGCGTAGGCCACGATCTGTTCTTTTCCGCAGGCGCAGCCCAGGTAAAGACCTTAGATGAAGAAGACGGCCTTGTGCTTGCGGATTCTACCGTTAAGCTGCTTTCAAACCAGCTTTGCCTTGTAAAGGGTAATGATGTTGAAACAAAAGTTACGGGTTGGGATAGCATAAACAAAGCAAAGACAGCAGCTATTTGCGCAGGCTCAGTTCCCGTAGGAAAGTACACGAGAATAGCTCTTGTATCTCTTGGATTCCTCGATGAGGTAGAGGATGCATCCGAATATACCACACAGGAGATTTCCGACGCTCTGGGAGGAGTGGAAATAGATGAGGCAGATGACGTAGAAGTAGCAGCTGCAAAGGCAGTAGAAGGTTCTGTCGAAGTAGCTACCATCTACTATTCCGATTATTACAATCATCAGGACGACCTTACCATCATTGCGCAGGATGACGGCACTTTGACAGGCGCTATCACGTATCCCGTATGCCTTGTAAGCAATTCCGAGGCTTCCGATGCCGAAAGCGCCGCTGCAGCAGACCTTGAGGAATTCCTTAAGACCGACTTTTGCCTTCAGGCTTTCGAGGAATATGATTTTATCGTAAACGACGAAGCTGATTGGTAAGAAATATGTTATAATTCGGGCGGGCATTTGCCTGCCCGTTTTTTGTGCATATGGTGAAGGCATCATTTGTTAAGTACATTCAGGGAGATAATATGTCTGAAATTATTGATATTATGGGAAAATTTGATTGGACTCCTTTTTGGATTTCCTTAAAGACCGGAGTCGTTGCGACGATTATTTGCTTTTTCCTGGGGATTTGGGCGGCAAGGAAAGTCCTTAAGCTGGGTCCCAAATCAAGAGCCGCAGTTGACAGCATACTGTCCCTGCCTATGGTTATGGCGCCTACGGTTGCAGGTTTTTTCCTTTTGCTTTTATTTTCCCTTAAAAGACCTGTGGGAAATTTTCTTTATACACAGCTTAATATCCAGATCGTCCAGACCTGGGCGGGATGCGTCATAGCGGCAAGCGTCATAGCTTTTCCCCTTATGTACAGAAACGCCCGTGCGGCCTTTGAAATGCTCGACCCCGATATTGTTTATGCCGCCCGGACTCTTGGGATGTCTGAGACGAAACTTTTCTGGAAGGTGGTAATCCCATCCTGCGGTCCGGGAGTCGCATCGGGGACCGTCCTTACTTTTGCAAGGGCTCTGGGAGAATACGGCGCTACGTCCATGCTTGCCGGAAATATCGCAGGAAAGACCGGCACCATATCCCAGAGAATCGCCAATGTCATAAAGGACGGAGACTACCTTACAGCCGGCGTATGGGTTATTATAATGCTTGTAATAGCCGGATTTATAATGGCGGCCATAAATTTTATTTCCGGAAGAAAGGCTCAAAGGAGGTGGTAGAGTGTCGTTATATGTAGACATAAAAAAAGACTTCGGCTCCTTTAAGCTTGATGTAAAATTTGAGACGGATAACGACGTTATAGCTCTCCTTGGTGATTCGGGCTGCGGCAAAAGCATGACCCTACGGGCTATAGCAGGCATCGTTACCCCTGATGAAGGCCGCATAGAAATAAACGGAAAAACCGTATTTGATTCTGCAAAGAAAATCAATCTAAAACCCAGAGATCGCCTTACCGGCTATCTTTTCCAGGATTATGCTTTGTTTCCGAAGATGACTGTTTTTGAAAATATAATTACGGGAATGGAAAGAAGCGGTAAATTTCCGGAAGGCAAAAGGGTTACGGCATATGAATATCTTTCCGGATTCCAATTGGAAAATCTTAAAGACAGATACCCCCACGAGCTTTCAGGTGGACAGAAACAAAGATGCGCCCTTGCCCGGATGCTGGTATCAAAGCCGGATATAATACTTCTTGACGAACCCTTTTCCGCCCTTGATGCCACTCTTCGATGGGAGATGGAGCAGATTGTCCGTGATACTGTTGAAAAGTTTGAGGGGACATCGGTGCTGGTTACCCATAACAGGGACGAGGTCTACCGCCTTGCGGATAAAGTGGCGGTTTATAATGACGGCAAAATAGATGTATGTGACGAAAAATGGAAGATTTTTTCAAATCCCCAGACCATGACCACAGCCCGCCTTACGGGGTGTAAGAATCTCTCCCCCGCATATATTAAAGACGGCTGTGTTTACGCAAAGGACTGGCAGATAAGTTTTCCCTGCGACGGGGATGAGGATACAAACTGGATCGGTATCCGCGCCCATTATCTGGAGCTTGCAAAAGAAAGGGAGCCAAATTCATTCCCTTATGAAGTCGTCCGAAAGATAGAGGATACATTTTCGTATATTTATCAAATCAGAAAGGCAGGCGCCTCCAAAGCAAAGACCATCCGCTGGGAGATTGACAAGAGCAAAAATATTGATTTACCCCAAAGGGGCTATGCAAGGGTAAATCCCAAGGATATATTGCTTCTAAGATAAGCTTTTAAGATAAGAGGAAACGGGGACGTTTCCTCTTGTTTATTGTGTGGGTTTAGGTTATAATTTAACCCACACAAATTAAAGAAAGAGGAATATTCCAATGCAGATTTTTGAAGAATTAAAGGCGAGGGGACTCCTTGCCCAGCTTACGGATGAGGATGAGATCAGAGACCTTGTAAATAACGGCAAGGCTACATTTTATATAGGCTTTGACCCTACGGCAGATTCCCTCCATGTAGGGCATTTTATGGCGCTTTGCCTTATGAAGCGCCTGCAGCTTGCGGGAAATAAGCCCATAGCCCTTGTAGGGGGAGGCACCGGCATGATTGGCGACCCCTCGGGCAGGACGGATATGCGCTCCATGATGACTAATGAGACCATAGACGCCAATTGCGAAGCCTTCCGCCGCCAGATGGAAAGATTTATATCATTCGGTGACGGGGATTCCGACGCCATTATGGTAAATAATGCCGACTGGCTTCGCAATATGAATTTTATGGAATTTATGCGGGAAGTCGGAGTGCATTTTAATGTGGCAAATATGCTCCGCGCCCGGGCCTATGAGAACCGCATGGCGCGTGAAGGCGGACTTACATTCTTTGAGATGAGCTATATGCTCCTTCAGGGATATGATTTCTTCAGGCTCTATGAGGATTACGGCTGCAATATGCAGTTTGGCGGCGACGACCAATGGTCAAATATGCTGGCAGGCACAGACCTCATCCGAAAGAAGCTTTCAAAGGACGCCTATGCCATGACCATTACCCTCCTTACAAAGAAGGACGGGACGAAGATGGGCAAGACCTCGGGCGGCGCCGTATGGCTCGACCCGAATAAGACATCTCCCTTTGATTTTTATCAGTATTGGAGGAATGTAGACGATGCGGATGTGCTTAGATGCATAAGGATGCTGACTTTCCTTCCTTTAGAGGAGATAGACAAAATGGATTCCTGGGAGGGAGAGCAGCTTAATGAGGCAAAGGAGATTCTGGCGACAGAGCTTACGACTCTCGTCCATGGCGAGGAAGAGGCCAAGAAGGCTAAGGAAGGCGCAAAATCCCTCTTTGGCGGCGGCGCATCTTCAGGAAATATCCCTACATACGAAATAAAGGATGAAGACCTGCGTGACGGCAGGATAGACCTTATCACGATCATACATGCAAGCGGCCTTGCGGGGACCCGCTCTGATGCGAGGCGAGCCATCGAGCAGGGCGGAGTCTCCGTGGACGATGAGAAGGTAACGGATGTAAAGAAGACCTATGATCCTGCGGAATTTGCCGGAGAGGGCAGGATAGTAAAGAAGGGCAAGAAGAATTTCCGCAGGGTAAAGAGATAGTGACGGCAGGAGTATATGATTTCCAAAGAAGAAGAAATATTACATATGCAATTACGCTTGTTCAGGCTTGCCTGTAAGAAATGGGGCAGAGATACGGATGAGTGCGCAGATATCTTTGAGGATAATGACGTGGACCGATATATAAAGGATTCCTATGAGATATTTCATGTACAGGGTGATGATGCGAATTTAGAAGAAATTAAGGATTATCTTGGCTCCGGAGGAATACGGGTATGATGATAACAGATGGCTTAAAACTTTACCATGGAAGTTATATGGAGGTGAGCTGTCCTGATATCAGAATGTGTCGTTACGGAAAGGATTTCGGGAGAGGATTTTATCTGACTACTGATAAAGAACAGGCCATAAGATTTACCAAAACCGCTGTAAAAAAGGCTGTTTTTGATGGAAGAATTGATGGTACATCATCAAAGGGATTTGTTAGTGAATTTGTATATAATGAGGGTGGGAGCCTTAATATTTATGAATTTAAAAATGCAGATTCCGAGTGGCTTCACTGTGTAGTTGCGCACAGAAAATCAGGTCTTGAAAATGAATTAGGCAAATGGAAGGATTACGATATAATATGCGGCAAAATTGCAAATGATAATACAAACCTTGTAATTACC
>CAJOQM010000064.1 GCA_905236845.1 uncultured Lachnospiraceae bacterium
AAAATCATAGATTCTTCCCTGAAAAGAGGCTTATTTTTTCTTACATTTTCCCCAAAAATTTACATCTGTAAGAAAACGTTCAAAAATTCCTGACAGGAGAAGAACCGTACATAAAAAAGGGCGCAGGATAATTCCCTCGTCCGGGTTGTGATGTATCTAAAATTAGGGTTGTAACACTAGAACCGTCCCCATGTCACAAAAATATACGTTAAAAAAAAGAGAAATGTCAACAAAAATATCCGCTTCATTATCGCAGGCATGAGATTTTACGATTACTCCGATTTATGATAAAATGATGTCAGTATCGAAAGGTGCAAAATCCGAATTAAAAACCACGGGCACATACTGAGTATAGTGTTTCAGATGTTGCGTAGCAACGGAGTCATGCGTGACATCAGCTGGGTCAAAAGAGCTTTTGACTCCAACATCATAATATTCGGATGTTGCTATAAAGGTCACAGCATAAGAATGGGGGCATAAAATGAAAATAGCATTGATAGGCGTCGGTAACGTGGGAAAGTCCGTACTTATGGATATCATTTCCCTTGGAGTTTGCGATGAAATAGCACTAGTAGGAAGAAACGAAGAAAAATTAAAAGCCGAAATATTGGACATCCGTGATGCAGCCGTCTTATGGGATGACAATGTACCTGCTCTTTCATTCGGAGGATATGAGAATACGGCGGGTGCCGATATCATCCTGTACTCGGCCGGCTCGCCCAAGATATCCGACGACAGAATGAAACTGGCTCATGATAATTTTATTGTTGCCAAGTCCATCTTCGAAGAAGTAAAAAAATACAACTGCGACGGGATCATTATCTGCATCAGCAACCCTCTGGATGTTATCACCACAGCCGCACAGATCTACAGTGACCGCCCCACCTCTAAGGTCATAGGAACAGGCACTTTGTTGGAAAGCGCCAGACTTAGAAGATTGATCGCAGACATATTGGACATATCATCAAACTCCGTCAACATCACCGTCATAGGCGAACATGGAAACAGCTGTGTCCCGGTACTTTCGTCCTGCCGTATAATGGGACTTACTTTGGAAGAATATCTGAAAGAAGATATCGGAGCAGATACCGGCATCAGCGTCAGCCATATTCAGGAAGCTGTCAAAAACCAAGCTTTCAAGATATATGCCGGAAAAGGGTACACCAATTACGGCGTCTCGGCCAGCGCGTGCAAGCTGGTAAAAGCGATCGTAAATAATACAAGAGAAATACTTCCGGTCTCGTCTGTCCTCTCCGGAGAATACAGCGTCACAGGCTATGCCGTTTCCGTCCCCTGTATAATCGGAAAAGACGGAATCGTCTCCGTAAGGAATATGAAATTATCGGAAAATGAATCAGAGGCGTTCGCAAGATCATGCGAAATCATTAAGTCAGCTCTCATTAATGAGGGACTCCCTCTCCCCTAATGGGGTGGGGGATCACCCCCCCAGTAATCATCCTCTGCTTCCGGCATAACCACAGCGGCAACAATATACGCCAAAATACAGGGTGTGACACGGGGACGGTTCTTTTGTCACATTATGCCCTGGAGCGTCACGGGTGTGACACTAGAACCGTCCCCATGTCACACCCTGTTTTGTCAGAGTTTTGGAAGTAAAATCATCTCTACCGCCGTCAAAAAGCGCAACTTTCTCTGACATAAGGTCATATTTTGACGTCTATGTCAGACTTTTTTCCAATAACACCTAAACTCAAGGTAATAAAAACCAGCCCCAAAAAAGACTGGATTAAATCCAATTCATCGTAAGATAAAATATTTCAATACACCATTTTCTACTTTTAGTCTACACGAAGACGGCAAGAAATACACTGCTCCGTAGTCTGTCACTTTGGCAAAATCAGCAAAACTATCTGATATCAGCGTATTCATTTCGTCTGCCGTCACTTCGACAAGTATTGGCTCTTCCCCCCCCGGATCTCCTTCAACGTCGCTTCCACCTTCTAATATATATTCCATCCTAAAAAATGAAGATTTTTTAGTGATTTTTACCTTGTATGTATCCTTCTCGCACATTTCTCCAAAATCAAAACTTCCATTTTCGATATCATCACCATCCGGTGTCGTCACCTCAACAAAACTATATCCATCCATTCCACACCCTGAAATCAATGTTCCAAATCCAATTACAAATGTCATGGATAACGCCAAAAATCTCTTCTTCATAACACTCTCTCCTTATATACAAAATGAGGCGAATCATAATCCGCCCCATACGATTTAGGTGTTATAATTTTACAGTCTTTGTTTTACTCCAACTTCCATACATCTTCTCACCGAACATATCATATACATAGCAACGAACGGCGAAATAATATTTTTTTGCCTTTTTCTTATTCTTTCCTGCCTTCTCATAAGTAGATGTAAATCTCCTTATTGTTGTCTTGGTATCAGAATATGTGCTCGTACCCAGATCCTGATCGGAATTATATATCGCATTCTTAAATTTTTTGTTTTTAGAATACTTTACAGTATATCCCGCAACATCATATGAGCCCTTTAACAGGATTTTTCCGATATATCTGTAATATGTACCGCTAAGGCTTTTCCGCTTCTTTCCCGTCTTAATCTTTTTAATTGTAGCTTTTGGAATCGTATATTTCGATGCTGAATACGAAATTTTATAAATATCTTCATCACCCCAATTTGATGAGCCACTAACCTTTATGTAGTAGGTTCCCACCGAAAGATATCCGCTATATGTCTCCTCTGTAGATGAAGAACCTAAAGACTTTTCAACATTATCAGAACTGTAAAGCGTTAGCAATCTGGAACTATGTGAGCCAACTGTGGTCGGTCCTACCGTAATAGCTACAGAGCTGTCATTAGAAAGATTAAAAGAATAATAATCCTCACTGTCATTATCATTAAATGTACCATACCTGACAACCCCGGAGGTAAGCGCGTTAGCCCCTGCTGTAGTATCGTTATTTTCAGTTTCCCATACATCAGAGGCTTTAAA
>CAJOQM010000065.1 GCA_905236845.1 uncultured Lachnospiraceae bacterium
CAAGAAGTCAAGTTTACATAATACAGTCTTTGCACCGTCATCCCACAATGATCTGCCCGATGTCAACTCCCGTTTCGTCCGCACCCTTATTTGCAAATATCAGAGGGCGGCTGTCCCATTCTCTTTTAAGGGACAGGCGGACTTTATATGTGCCCTCCGCAAGGTCTTCGATATCAAAGATAAACGACCTCATCCTGTTGGAATAAAATGTTCCTTTTTTTACGAATTTATCATATTTCCTGTCACCTACTGCAAGCTCAAGCACGGTATCCTGCACCATATTTCCAAAGCCGATATTTGTAATAATAAGGACAATATCCTTTCCGTCCTTTTCAAATCCGGATACAATCAGTCTGTATCCAAGGAGAGAATCTATCAATTCAAAAAGGCTTTGCCTGTATGAAAGAGCAATTTCCCCCGGCAGGGACTTGCTAAGCCTTGCGCTTAGAGACGGCGCATCCATGCGTTTCCACATTTCCAGAACCCTGGCATCATAGGCGCTGTTCAGATAGCAGGTATGCATCTTGTACAGAGTATCCACAACTACCTCTGCATCTATGGAGCTGTCCGGGCAAAGCACCTCCCCGCCGTTAAAGAACGTCCCCATCTCATCGTTTTGGTAATCCAGCTCAACAGACCTTGTGCCCTCGGCATATGTGCCCAGATCGCTTTCTGAAGCCATAATGGCATCATTAAACAATGCGATGTTTTCGCCTTCGCAAAGCCTCCTGAAGTACGGCTTTCTAAAGCCTATGACTATCCTTTCGGAAATAATATTTCTCAAATGCCGGTAAAGCCTGGTAATGGAGGCATCCGTGGAATATCTCGAGCCGTGCATCTCTCCCCAGTTTCCCACAAAGACTCCCTGTATAACAAGTATATGACGGTCGTGGGCGTTTAAGAGGGGCGCAAGATCATCCATGTGTCCCGTTACCGTCCCTATATTTGCAGGTTCCTTTGAGGCAGCCTTTCCCTCAAGGTCATAGCATATCCGAAGGATAATATCCATTCCCTTTTCTTCTGCCTTGCAGAATATCTCCTCTATCATATCAAGAGCCTCTCCATCCAGAGACTTTCTGCAATATTCGCTAAGGCATATTTCTATAAGGGCAAGAGTTTCATTGGGATAAAATCCTGCTGCCACCACATCCTTATCCTTTTCCTTATCAAGATAAAAAGGATAGACATGATAAAAGCCTCTTGCGGGATTTACCTTTATAACATCCCGGCCTTCAGCGGGCAGCTTCTTCTTTATCTGAATCTTTTTCTTCTTGCCGAACAGTTTCATAGTTCCCTATTCCTTCATCCAGTTTTAGGATTTTATATCTCATTATAACGGATAATATTTCATAAAGACCCCGAATCATATACCAAACAGGCTCAAGTCCAGCATGCATGCTCTTTCCCGTTTTTCTTTCATGCATAACAGCGGGTATCTCTATCACCTGGAATTTTAATGTAATCATCTGTATAAGCATATCCGAATCCGGGCATTCATCCGCAAAATGGTTGAATTTTGAATAATACATAAATGCGGGACGGCTAAGCCCCTGAAGACCTGTAGTAGGGTCGTGAAGGTCTACCTTTGTAGTAAGATAAATAAGCTTTCTGAACATCCAGACGGCAAGCTTTTTTAACATTGATGCGTTAAAAGGAGCACTCCCCTCCATATACCGGGCTCCCAGGACTATGTCCGGGTATCTTCCCTCCGGGGTTTTCTCCTTTAAGGCATTATATATATTTGTAACGTTTTGGACATCATGCTGTCCGTCCGCATCCATCTGGATAACGTATTTATATTTCTTTCTGACCGCATATTTATATCCTGACTGCAGCGCCGTTCCGTATCCAAGATTATAGATATGCTCTACTACTGCGTGGCCTCTTTTCTTTGCCCGCTCCCCCGTATCGTCCGAAGAACCGTCGTCTATTATCAATATATCCGCAAAATCAGCTATGGGCGGCTCCTCCAGCTCGGATAATACTCTGTCAATATTTTCCGCCTCATTATAAGCCGGTATAATAACAAGAACCTCTTTATTCATATCTTTCCTGCCTCAAATCACATATCCTCTGCCATAGTGCAGACCGCATCTGCAATGCCTTCCGGCGAAGGTTTACATAAAACAGCGCAGTTTTCCTTCCCGGCTTTTCCTGCTTTTCCGGCTTTTTCTGCCGCAGTCATCTCATCTCCCGCCTTTTCGCCATACTCCCTGTTTCCCCTTACATCCGTGGCTATCACCTTATCCGCAAGAAACAGGGCTTCCTGCATAGCTACGCTCTTTCCTTCGAATCTGCTGGGCTGCACATATATGTCACAGAGCTTCATATAAGGATAGGGATTGTCCACCGCTCCTTCAATAAAGAACTTTCCCTCTAATTCGTTGGCCTTAACCATCATTTTAAGAGAATCCCTCTCTGCGCCGTCTCCAAGCACATGCCAGTGAAAATCCACTCCCCTTTCATCAAGCAGCCTCGCTGCCTTAACCGCCATATCAACGCCTTTCTGGGGATGGAGACGGGATACCGTAAGTATCCGAAGTCCCTTATAATCATCCTCAAATCCGCCTTCTTCAAGGGATTTTTTTGTTATGCCCTCGTAATCAATTATATTGGGCATAACGGAAACCTTTCCCCTGTGCTCGGGATATGTGACAAGAAAGCTCTCCTTCACCTCATCCGATACGGTGTAAATATTGTCAAAGGCTTTGTATGTATCCTTATCAAGAGCCCGGGAATATCCCGCCAAATTATAATCAACATGGACAAAGGCAGCTTTTTTGTCCGCCTTTACATGGTCTGCGACATAATATGTAGCGCCCCCTTCAAGGAAAGCTATGGCAAGATCGTAATGCCTGTTTATACGGGGCGCCCCGTCGGAAAGCATACGCCAAAGGAGTTTGTCGATTTTGACATCACCTTTTTTCTTCATGCGAAGGGCTGTTTTTACCATGCCCGGAAGATTTTTAAACCCGCTCATATGGGAAAAGAAGCTTAAGGCACAGTATTTCATCATAAAAGCCTTTCCCTCCCGGGTAAGGACAGATGATTCATCCATTCTTCTGTTTAAGAGATTTACATGCTCCGGGATCTCATCTTTCATCTCGCCTTCGTTCATAAGGACAAAAAGGTCTATATCATGCCCCTCATCCTTCATGGAATTAAGGGTAGCCATAAGGGAAACCTCGGCTCCCGCCCTGCTTAATGTATTTATTACAAATAATATCCTACTCATTTTCTTTACGCATGTTCCTAAGTTCTTCGTTTTCCAGGTTTGTAAGTGAAATATGCATGGCAAGCTCTCTTGTCTTTAGTATATCCGTGGACATATGTATGCTTACCGTCATAAGCCCTAGTACAAGGGCAAAGAATACTACTATGAAAGGCCAGAAAAATACGCCGTCGTAAAACTGCTTCCACACATCCCAGATAGGCATAAGTCCCAGCACTATAAGAATAAGCCCCATAACATTCCAGAACATCGCAATACGCACCACAAGCCTTCTTAATGTATAAAGCATAAACACGGTTATTATTATTCCTGCTCCGGATATGGCAAAAAGCGCCCTTATTCCGAAAAGTCCTATATGCGAAAACGGCATTTAAACATCTCCCCTTCCTTCAGCTGCATCTTCTTTTATGTAAACCACATCGTTGGGTTTTACGCTCCTTACTTTTTTCATAATGCTGCCCCGGCAGAATATATGCTCCTCAAGATGCCTTTCAACCCATCGTATCCTGAAATACGCAATGATCCATCCTGCCATAGAGCCCGCAAATACCCCCATCCCGTACCAGATATAATCATATCTTGCAGAAATAAATGAGCCTATAACCGTAATTACAAGGAAAGAAACGCTTACCATAACGGCTCCCACATTGTCATTGTAGTAATAAAGGAATATTATGGCAGAATACATGATAAACAATATAAAATACGCCGCCGCAAGGCAGGGATATATGGCAAGAACCATCCCGGACACACCCAGAAAGGGCATGGTCACTATGATCGCAAGAAACACTATAACCGTGACGATAAACTGTATTCTCGTAAGACTCATAAGCTCGGATGAAAGAGCCGTAAACATTCTTTTTTGTGCGTTTTCCACATCCAGAAGCCTTCCGCCTATAACAGACTCCGTATAGTTTTTGTAATAGGGTGAAAAATGCATTTCCGCATTTGATATAAATATTATGGTTGCGGAAAGATTTGTCAGCATGGCAAGAAATGTAGCCATATCATAGGGCTGGGCGCATACAAAGGAATTTGACACTACCATACGCATATCAGTAGTCCAGAAGACAAAATTATGCGCATAAAGCCCAAGGGTATAGCAGGTGTTTGAAACTATAAGGAGCCAGTATTCCTTAAAATACGAAAGCACCCTTGTGTAGTTGTGGGAGCTGTCCCTGAAATACGCCTTTAGCTGGGCATATTCAAGAGCCGCTATAAGAAGAAGTCCCGCATCAAGCCCAACCTGCATCCCGTATATTATCGGCAGGGATAATATTTTCACAAGGATGTATGCGCATCCAAACATAAAAATAACCCCGAAGAAATAAAACATGGCAATCTTTCCGTAATCCTTGCAGATAGAAAGATAGAGCATGCTGTAAAAGACAAGTATAAGGCACATATATCCAAAAAGCCCCAGATATGCGTATATCGGGTCTATTCCCGATATGATTTCATGAATTACAAAGGGCACTGCGGGAACGGCGCTTATAATAACGTTAATAAGCAGCCCCGTATAATAAGCCGGCATTATCTCCTCGTACAGCTCACCGTATACCGTATCGGACATATACCGGGAAAGAACGGCATTTAAAGGCGCCGTGGTAATAAGCCCGAACACAAACGTATAGAGCATCGTGCAGGAAAAAAGCTCCCTGGATGAATACTCAAGAGTATCAAAGCCCAGCACATATTGCATGGCAAAGACCGCCAGTATTATAAGAGCCATGGGGGCTATTGATACTACGGTAGAATATGCCAGTCCCGTAATATTTATAAATATGGATTTTTTTGAATAAATTTTATTTAGCTTTACGCCGATACCTGCCATTATGCACTCTCCCTGCCTGATGTTTCGTTGTCTGTAATAATACCGTTCTCAAACGCATCGTAGAGCCGGGCATATCTTTCTATCATATGCTCGTTTTTGTATTTTGCCATTACCCTGTTGTACCCCGCTTCTCCCATGCGGTTTCTGCGGCCTACGTTCTGCGCCATCTCTACCATGGCGCTTGAAAGCTCGTCAATATTCATTATATGGGTAAGTATTCCCGCCTCGCCGAAATCGTCGTCTTCTCCGTATATAAGACCCCGGCAGTTCCCCACATCCGTAGCTATGCAGGGCTTGTGAGCCGCATAGCCTTCAAGTATCGTAAGGGGCTGTCCTTCGGATATGGATGTAAGTATCGTGCAGTCCATCCTGCCCAGATATTCACGGACATTTACCCGCCCGGTGAATATGCAGTCTTCTATCTCCATGGAATCTACCATATCAAAGCATTCCTTTGCATATTCGGGCTCTTCGTCGTAGGACCCCATAATATAAAGCCGAAGGGAGGGCTCTTTTTTCTTTGCGTAATAAAATGCCCTTATCAAAGTCTTTACATCCTTTATAGGCGCTACTCGAAGCACGGCTCCGATATTGGTATAGCCTTCGTCTTCGGGAAGCTTTCCGGGGATATCCGCAAAATTTTCCGTGCGGATGCCGTTTGGCGTGATCATAAGCTTATCTACCGGCGCTCCCAGCTCTACCTGAAGCTTCCTTGCATAGGAATAAAGACTGGTCACAACATCCGCCCTGTCGTAGGCCAGCTGCGACATCTTTTTAAACTGGTCTATCCAGATATTTTTGTAGATACCCTGGACCCATTTTGCCTTTATCATCTCCTCTTCCCGCTCTCTTGTATATATGCCGTGCTCGGAGATAAGAAGCCCGCAGTTATAAAGATATTTTGCCTTGGCTCCGAGAATGCCCGCATAGCCCGTAGCTACGCAATGATAAAGATCCGCCTTCGGAACCTTATAGCGCATAACCAAAAACAAAGGAAGGTAAATAGAGCGCATAGTCCAAAGATAATTGGAAAAAACCATATCCGAATGATATTTCCTGTAGCTTTCCTTAACAGCCTTTAAGAAATCCATGCCCATAAGAATCTGGTCTACGGAAAAATGCTTCCTCTGGAACATATTAAAAAGCACATCCCACCCCGTATCCTCATTCATAATAAGGTTTTTAAGGGCGTTGAATTCTTCCTTTCTCATGCGCTTTCCCATTCTCTTATTGTCGCTCTTTCCTTCGTTTCTGCCCATTTCCTGCTTTTCGTCCCACTCATTGTCGGAAAGATACATTTCGCGCACTTCTATTACATTATCGGGAAGCTCATATACAAATTTTCCCCTCTGGCTTCTTGATGCCACGATGGTAAGCAATATAAATTCATGCTCGGGGAAAGAGTTAAGCATATTATGAATCCAGCTTGCAACTCCTCCCACAACATAGGGATAGCATCCTTCCGCCACAATACAAATTCTCATAAATAATCCTCCGGAATATCAGTTAAAAAGGAATCCCGAGCCCTCTTCTTTGAGTGTCACGGTCACTTCGGCATCAGAGTCGGTAATAAGATAAGCGCCATCTTCTATCTCATCATAGCTTCCGCCTGTTATTGATTTAATCTTCTTTCCGTGAGTACGCAACACAAAATACGCCTCATCGGCTTCGGAATCCACATTAAGGGTAAGCACGTTATCCTCGACGGATTCCTCATAATCTTCCGTAAGAAAGGCTCTTACCCGGGCTGCCGCCTCGGAAACGGATGTATCCGAAAAAGTCCTGTATGCCTTCCAATAAGTATTTGAATAGCTCGAAAGCTTCTTGTACACATTCTGCCATTCGTCGTCTTCAGTCTGCGGATAGGCGACTTTTGCCATATCCGTGCTTATTACCGAGTAACCAAGAGCCGTCTCTATGGCCATTTTTTCAAGATCCTGGCTGTATGTATGGCTTGTTCCGCTGTTTGTTACGGAAAAATCAACCACGTCGGAAGAGGCATAATAAAGCAGTCCCTTTTCCTTGTCATATTCGCTTAAAAGCGAGGTTACGGTATCGAATCCGGACGCCTCAAGATAATTCAACGCATCATCCGAATCAACATCACCTATATAAGCCGCATTTATCTTGTAGTCAGGCATTACTTCATCAAGCAGATTCTTTATATCCTTAAGCTTATCTGTTATATCCGTCTCGTTATACTGTGCAAGGGTTATTCCGGCTTCTCCCTCGCTCTCCCTAAGGAGCCTGAAGAAATAATCAAAAAACTCCTCGTCCACGTCGTCAGATACATTATTATTTATTTTTGTGGTCACAAAGCAAGACGGATAGCCGTTATTGTAATTTATGACAGAGGCTATCCCTGTCCATATAAGGTCTCTTTGGATAACGATATAATCCCTTGCATATTTTTCCACGAGTTCTTCTGTATTTTCGTATGAAGCCGAGGCATAATTCGTATACGAAATTACCTGCGCATTTACTACCGGATAAAGCTGATATTCCGAAGCCATATATTCCATACCGCTTAAAAATCCCAGACCGCAAAGACCTGTAAGATAATCTCCGTTTACCACAAACACTCTGTTATTCGCATTCAATTTGTACCAGGCTATGGGAGGCATATACTCGTTTTTGTAGTTATCGGCATCGCTTACATCGTCGTCTCCCTCCGAAGTAAGGGATTCTTCTTCATTTGCCATAACTTCATCATATGTATCATCATCTACCACACCAGCCATAAGCCTTGTGACTCCCGAAGAAAGCCTGTACCAGCTCATATTCGTCTCAAGATCCATAAGATCTTCTTCTTCGTTATCTTCGGGGGATTCATAATATGTCTCTCCTCCGAGCATAAAGTCCTCATATATATGAACAGCTTTAATCTCAACGGATTTTGTCCTTAAGGATGTGACTCCCAAAAGATTGCTAAACTCCTCATCTTCCTTAAAAACCGAATAATCCGGCATTCCGGAAATTATTATGTCAACCCCTCCCGACGCAAGCTCCTTTAATGTATCGGCGTTATCTTTATCTATTAAGCTTCCGTCAACAAGTATAAATTCCGGAAGATATTTAAGCTCATCCAAAGCGGGTATTTCCTCACTTTGGGCAAATTTAATCTTTCTGTATTTACACCATTGGGAAGCCATATTTGAAGTATCTTCGCTGCTTCCCGCATAGAAAAGATAATTTTGGGCATCCTCATCCAAAAGATCCGCATCCGCTGAGGCATCGGAGCTTTCGTAGCCTATGCTGAAGCCGTCGCTATAGCCGTAGGCATTCTGGTCATAGTTATTAAGCACGGCTTTTGCCGTACCCGAAAACATGGTCATAAAGAAGACCACGAGCATTACCAGTGTAATGGTTGCAAAATTTCTAAGATTGTTTTTCATTGATTATATCCTTATTGTATCCGTAATTTATTGCAAAATTTATAAGTCTGCTGGTATCCTGCGTTATTCTGAAACAAACAAAATTGTCATTTTCATAATAGGTGCTTACGTTATTTGGATACATTTTCCTAAGCTCAAGCGCCCAGTAATAAAGACGGGACATTACTATGGCTCTGTTTTCCATCTCATAGCAGGCAACGGAGTTTTCATCATAATCGGGAAGCTCCATCTGCGCAAGCTCTTCTGATATAGACTGACCGCTGTTTTCGTATTCATAATAATTATAGCTTATGGGAACCTTCTCAACGAATACATATACCATATTCGTCGGTATGTAAAAATAACTTGAATTATCCCATTCATCTATCTCCGAAAGAAATTCTATGGACTCAATATGAAATCCGTAATCCGCAAGCATGGTGCCTTCATCTCCCGCAGATAAAATTGTCCATTTATTGTTTGTATCGTTCTTTACGATACTTTCCTGGCAGATTATGGCTTCATTTGACTCCTGCGCCGTTCTTTCAAAGGGTTTGGTCAAAATATTATTTGTATATCCGAATGCGACGCACAAAGCAAGGGCTATGATTCCAAAGCTTTTGGCTGCCCGGTCTTTACTGCTCCAGAATGTAAATATATAAATAACCGCATCCACAGCAAATGGAAGGCAAAGGCAAATATAAATACATACAAATATTGCCACTCTGTAATTTTCTATAATCGCAGGCCATCCCATAAGGTATGCCGAAAGAAGCATGGCGCAAAGAACGGCAGATAATGCCATTCCCATAGCGCATCTTCCGTATTCCCTGTCAAATATCGAGGTTGCAGCCCCCAGGATAAATACAGCCGCAATAAGCAAAACCACATAGGAAAAGCTGTAATGTGAATACATAAAGCTTCCTTCATAACGTTCAGATGCCGCAAACACATATGTCTGCAATGCGCTGTCACAGGCTGCGGGAAATTTATCCTTAAGCTGAAGGGCAAATGCGGCCACTGCGGAAGGAAGGCTTTTAATCCTCTGGACAAGAGAAACCTTTTCGCTTTCTATTGCTTCGTCTATAGCTTCCTCAAATTCTTCAGGTTCATCCAGGCTTGACGCATAGCTGTCTGCTACTTCATCACCATATCTGTATCTGTAATAATCCTCCATCTGGGAAGATATGTAACCCTCTTCCTCTTCAGCTTCAGCCTGAGCCTCAGCGATATCGTCGAGAGTATCCAAAAGATCTTCCACATCAGAGGATAAAAATTCATCGCTGTGCCCAAGCTCCTCCAATATAAAATCTATGGTAAAAAGTCTGCCCTCAGTCTCTTCGTCATAGTCTCCGACATCATATTCTCCGGCATCTCCCGATGCATCTTCTGAAGCATCAGAGCTTTCCGAAGCATCCGAAGATTCCGCCTCATCTTCATCGTCTTCATCTCCCGTATCTATCCCCATTATATTAAGAGCCCAATACAAAGACCCCTGTACCGGTGTGCCGCAGGCATAGCTGATAACCATAGGATAGGCGGACAAAAATACTCCGAGCAAAACTCCCAATACAAGTTTACCCAAAACCCGGGGGCGAAGAACAAACAGGACCTCAAAAACGCAGATGGCAAAAAGCCCGATAAACGCAAATATTGCTACATAAAAATGGGCGCTTATGGTCATGGAAAGGCAAAAGGCAAACATAACAAGCGCCGCTTTTGTACTTTCAAACCAGGGTCTTACAATGCGGCCTGCACCCTTTTCTTTTTTTTCTTTTGAATTTCTGCTTTCTTCTTTTTCAAGCCATCTTTCCCGCTTGCGGATTTCTTTAAGCTCTTCTTTTTCCTTGCGGAAAATCTCCCTTTCAAGAGCCTTCTGCTCAGCTCTGAACTTTCTAACCTGGGATTCGGAAAGAGTCTTTTCTGATTCTTTTCGGACTCTTTGCCTTTGAAGTCTCTTTTGCCTTAAAAGCTCCTTATCTGCTTCGTTTTCCTTTTTCCTTTCATTTCTCCTCTGGGCAAATGTCATTTTGCCCCGTTCGCTTAATATATCCCTTCGCATATTCATAAAAAACAAAAGGGCAAAATACAGCATGGGAAAAAGGAAAATAATACCAAATTCCTGGGGCAGCGCCGTCGTATAACGCCAAAAAGCATTTTCAGACCAAAGCCCAACGCATACAAAAGCCAAAGGCCCTATAAAAGCCGCAAACCGGCTCCTTGTAAGAGCCATAAGAAAGCAGCACATCATAATGATGATAGCTGCATACTGCACCACGGCAAAATGCCTTAATATCATAGGCGTAGAAAAGCCAAAAACCGCATGGATATAATATATAACACAATGAAATCCCATAGGATATATGCCTGAAGAATAAAGCATATGCTTTGAGCTCATTGCATTTATCCATGCCTGATGCACAATAACATCTGTTGAGGTATAGCCGTAGTTTATGGTCTGATTTGTCCCCAAAAGGTAAACGCCTATGGCTATGATTCCCAAAAGAGCAATCCATTGCAGCAAATGTTTTATGACATTTTCGTAAAACCAGCGCACGGCAACCTTAAGGCGTCCCAGTACCGCAAGATATATTATACGTATAAACGTCTTTACTCCCAACACTCCCGTAAGGATACGCCTGATATATTCCAGTATATGTTCTATACACCTCTTAACAGACCATCCCCGGGAATGCGGTATGGCAATCACAAGAACCAGTATAAGAAGCAGCCTTTGGAGCCAGGGTCTTGATATATGAAAAAGCAAAAGAACAGTCGATGCGTTTATCATATAAAAATTGCCCACAGCCACATATATCATGGCCCTTACAGGTCCCGATAGAGACTTTACCCTGGGATAAAGCACAAAGCCGGGTATAACGACCGTCATAAGAGCATAGCTTATGGCAAGAAATATAATCTGTAATACATTGTATACGGAAAATGCCACTTCTTAAACGCTCCTTACGGGTAATGCCGGTATTTTTGCAATTGTATTTTTGTTATGTTTTATGTAAACCATATATTCAAGCCTACTTAAAGGCGCGGATAAGCTTTAATGTATTTGCGTCTATAACGACATCGGATTTTTCCAGATCGTCAAGGACATCAAGGAATCTGCGTCTTTCATTTTTTTTGAAATAAAGCTTGATCCTGGGAGTATATCCTGCCATATTATCCGGAAAGGCAACCGTCGCCCTGTCCGCCCATTTTTCACACAGTTCAAGCTCATCGGTATTTAACAAAGTATCCGTTATCCATTGATAATGGATGCTGGTTATGGAGGAATTGTCAACGGAATACATTATTTCCGCAACATCATTCATAATAATACCGTAGGAATCCTCTTCCATTTCCGTAAACACATGCTGTGCCAAAAACAACGCAATGTATTTGATAAGAGCGCTGGCATACATGCTCCAGTTGTGATCGTAGCTTTCCTCTTCTTCCTCCTCAACCTCTTCGCCTTCCGCAAGCCTTCGCCTGATATCAGCCTCTTTTTCGGCATTTTCCTTTACGTAATTATATACGTTCTGTACATTTGCCCGAAAATCATTAAGCTCGTCGCTAAGGACGGAAGCGGCATAGTGGGATGTTTCGGAATCGTCGCTGTTTAGAGCCTGCATAATACTGTTTAGGGATTCATCAATCTCTCCCTTAAGGATATTAAGCATAAGGCTCCTTAGGTTATCGTGATCCATTACCGCAAGAGCTTCTTCAAGTGGCACGAGGTTTCTTTCCCTGTCGGTGTCACTTCTGTGCATGGGACGTTTCTTTTCTTTATCAAAAACGACGTCATTTAAGTCTACAGGCTTATTAAAAAACAGCTTAAGGAAAAGTCCTATTCCCATAACCGCTTCCGAAGCCACGGGAAAAATTATAAAAATCAGAGTAATTATAATAACCCTTTTTTTGACTCTTTCCTTTTTGTACAGATCGTCTTCCTGCTTTTCGGGAATTATAAGCTCGGGCACATCGTCGTCGGAAGCTATCCTGTAATCATCATCATCAAATGAATCTCCCATGATTTCGTCTATCTTTGAAGGACGCACGAGAACCTTTAGCTTTGGCTGGATAAAAAGCCCATATACAAGGTATCCCATGGCAAACAGGAAATTTGCCAGGATTATAAATACCAGGATTCTGTCATTAAGGTCAAACCCCGTCATTTCTCTTCTCCCATAGCTATCTGTGCTGCCTTTTTAAGTATTTTCTTTATCTTTCTTCTCTTGGCGGCTTTACTTCCTTTCCTGCTTACTTTAACCTTATTTGCGGGTTTCTCATCGCTTATTTCTTCTTCCGCAAATTCTGCAGGGGAAGCCTCTTTAAGCTCATTAGGCTCTGCTTCGGGCGTATCGTCGTTATGCGCATCCGTTTCAGGCACATCCTCATGTACATCTGTTTCGGGTGATTGTATTTCAGGCAGATCCTCATCAGATTCTATAAGGGCAAAAAGCTCCTTATTACTCATGATCCTTGCCTTAATGTTGTTGTTTGCAAACCTCTCAAGGACAAAAGAAGCATTATCCTTGCTGGTATTTGAAAGCAGGGCATAATATTTGCCATCTGAAAGCATTCCCAGATAATCGCTGTTTCTTATAAGTCTGTCCGCTGTTGCGATATTTTCGGAAAGAGAACCCTCTTCAAGCTCAAGGGCAAGGACGGTGGTAATAGTAAGATTCCTTCTTTCGGCGTTTACAAAAGCCCGTACAAGAGAAGAAAAAGCTTCTACGTTAAGAACCTTTCCACCCTCTTCAAATCTTTGCTGCTCTAAAGCATCCATATAACTGTTTGCCCGGACAACGGCATTCTGGATAAGAAGACCGACTATCCTAAGCATATTTGCCTGACCCAGATTCATCCTGTCCCAGGGAATACCCCAGACCATTATGATTATCCGCATCTCGCCTTCAGACTGCACGGCATCCGCCATAAGAGGATATTTCTCATCCATGGTCTTATTTATGTAAACCCGATCGTTTATTATCTCGTTATACATATCCGTAAGCTCAGGATATTTAACGGAATTGCCAAGAGACCGGGCTGTGGCGCTGGTAGCGGCAAAAAGCCTTGCAAAATGCGCATTATCCACAGTATATATAGCTACATCCCTCGATTCAATAAGCTTCTCTACTATCTCCGCAGCATAGAACAAAACATCCGTAGGCTCATATCTGTTCAGAGAAGAAGTAATGGAATAAACCTTGCCGAAGGAGTTGTTCTGATTTATAAGCTGGGTCTCGAGAACGTTCTTAATCTGGACGTTGGTCATATTGATGTCGGAAATATCATCCCTTTGCCGGGACAGATAATCCACTTCCATGGAATGCTCGTCCTTTTGGACCTTTAGCCGGTCTTTCAGATATCCGATGACCAGCCCGACAATAAACAGCTGGGCTATCCATACATAAGTATTATAGTCCAGCACAACATCAAGGCCTGACCTGTCGTATTGCTGGCGGAATATATATCCTGCCGTAGCAAGCACCGCAGAATACGCTGCCTGCTGCTGGCCGAATATGACCGCAAAAAGCATTACATACAAAAGCAGGAAGTCCAGATTTGCAAAATACTGACTTTCCGTCGCCCTGTTATTAAGCATAAAAAACGGAATAAACAAAATCGTATTTTCCACAAAAGGAATAAGCTTGTATATAATGTCCAAAATCTGGGACATCATAAGGCTTCTTTCCTTCTTTTTCTTTTCTTCCTCATCCTCAAAGAAACGCTTTTTGCGTGAAACGACGGATGAAACTATCTGGGGAATGCTTTTTTGGGGCTCATTAAATACCCGTGTGTTAAATTCCTCCGCAAACGTCTCTCCGGAAAGGACTCTCCTAAAGGGTAGAGCCACATCCTTCTCTTCTATTTCAATCTTCTTTCCGAAACCTTCCGCTACGTATTCCGCAAGCTGCGTCTCATTCATTTCATAGCCGCCGGAAAGATGATAAAGCTCGTATCTGTGCTCTTTTACGGTAAGAGCCTTGTATATATATTCTACCGCATCCTTTACATGAAGCATGGAAAAGACATGATTGGGGTTTGTATGAATAACGCCGCTCTTCATGGCTTCCTTGCACATATTGCCGATATCCCTGGGCATATCGGTATTGTCAACCGGCATTCCGTAGAGATTATCCAGCCTTAATACTATGGGATCTATGCAAAAATCAGACTTGTAGTTATCAAGGGTCATCTCCCCCTGGCGCACCATCTGTCCCCTGCCGCCTGCGGGCTTCATTTCGTGAAGCTCCGTTATATTCGAATCGCAGGACTGCTCAAAGCCCTCTTCCGAAGAAAGATACACGAAGCGCACCTTTCTGTTAAGATTCTGCAGGGAGCTTAAGATATTTACAAGACCCGTGGAATATTCAAGCACATGCCTGTGTTCAACCACTCTTGGAAAATTCGTATCAAAATCTCCCATAAAAACAACAGCATCCGGCGCAATTGATTCAAAAATTTGAGGGACGCTTTCATTTACATAAGAAAAATTGTATTGTTCAAATACCTTGGGAATTTTTCTGGTTACAAAATCATGTCCCGTAACAACATATATCCTGTCACCTTCCTTACTGAATTTTTCAATCAGGGCATCCGAAAGATAACTTCTCGCCCCTACCAACGCTATATCCAATTTTTATTCCTTTCATTTGCACAGACTGTTTAAAAGTTCATCTATATCCTTAAGCACAATACCACTGTCAACCCCGTAGCTATCAGCTATACTCTTTGCCGTATCTTCTTTGCTCATGCCACCTTTAAGGCAGGATATAATAAGAGCCGCCGTATCGTTTATATAATCAGGCTCCTTATATTGTCCGTCCTTTTGCTCTACATCTATAAGCCAGTTTGCACCGGCAGCTTTCCTTAAGGCATACTTTTCAAGCACTGCTTCTCCCCTTACTCAATGCTGTTAAATAAAGTTGTTTACATACGGCTTTTGTGTTATACTGTGAAAGCTGCAGTCATTAAAGAACTGCAAGCTAACAGTATAACTTATTTTTCCAGTAAATGCAATAAAAAGGAGAAAATAGTGACCGATAACACAATTCTTTTTATCCATCAGGATTCAAAAAAAGAAAACAAATTTGAGTCAAAGCTAAAAGAAAATTACGAGATTTTATCCTGGCCTATTACATCAAAGGGGCTGTACAGGGAAGTTCCCGAGTGCAGCTTTATACTTATCGCAGTAGACGACCTTACTTCAAAGGACTATGAAAAGCTCGAGAGCTTTCTTCTTATTTTCCCTGACAGCTGGGTTTCCGTAGTCCTTCTGGGATCTAAGACTTTCCTTAAGGGATTTCGCCAGAATGTAAAATATCCCGCCGCAGAGGAAATCGACACCATGAAGGAGGAATTTTCACTTACGGACAGTATAAATTCGTATATTAAGAAGCTCGACCAGCAAAACACAAAGCTTGTAACTGCCGCAAACAGTTCCAATGCCGTGCTTGCGGTATATTCTCCCGCAAACGACGAACGGATCAAATTCACAAACCTCTTCCGGGAGATGTGCAATGTAAATACATATGAGTCGGATTATGAGCTTTTGCTGGGAATGTCGGATAATCCACCGGATACCATCCTTATTTCATATTCTGCCGCAATCACGGACGATTACAAGATACTCCGTACCCTGCGGGGAAATGCAAAGACATCCAATACTCCCCTTATATTGTTCGGTCCTTCCATATCCCAGTTCCAGTTTCAGGATTTGCTGCCATATAAGCCAAACGGCTATCTGGTAAAGGGCTCATCGGATGCGGACACTATATCCATAGTATCCTCACACCTCAAAAAGAATTGAAATTTTCTTTTTTGTAGTTGCAAAACTCGGGTGAGAATGTATAATTATGAATGGCTGTTTAAAAATTAACAGGTCTCAATGTTATTTCCATAACATAAAAAATACAAATCAGGAGGTAATTTTAAAATGGGAAGACTTGACGGTAAAATCTGTATCGTAACAGGCGGAAACTCAGGTATCGGTAAGAAGACAGCTGAGATTTTCCTTAAGGAAGGCGGAAAGGTAGTTATCGCCGCACGTCGCGAAGACGAGAACAAAAAGACTGTAGACGAGCTTAGCCAGTATGGCGAGATCAGCGCAGTAGAGGCAGATCTTTCTACATCAGAAGGCTGCCACAAGGCTGTTGATTTCACTGTTGATAAGTATGGACGTATCGACGTGCTTATAAACAACGCCGGTATCGCAGATAAGCATAAGCCCATCAACAAGTGCGATGAAGAATGGTATGACTATGTCTGCAAGATCGACCAGTACTCCGTATATTGGATGAGCAAGTACACTCTTGTACATATGGAGAAGCAGAAGAAGGGTTCTATCGTAAACATTTCTTCTATCGGATCACAGGGTGTAGCAGGTATCTCCTACTCTGCTGCAAAGGCCGCTGTAAACGCCATGACAAAGAACATGGCCATCTACTATTCAGCAACAGATATCCGTATCAACGCTGTAGGCCCCGGCCCCACACCTACTCCTCTTAACGCTCCCGAAGCAGCTGCTACCTTTGATGCTGACTTCGCAGCTCTTTGCGGAAAGCACATCGATATCAGCCTTCCCGAGTCAGATGTATCAGATCAGGCTTACGCTTGCCTCTTCTTTGCATCAGACGAAGCAAAGTCCGTAACAGGCCAGATACTTTACGTTGACCATGGTACGACCATGTACTAAAAATCAGAACCATGAAATAAAAGGGAACTCCCGGCAAGTTTACTTGCACGGGAGTTTCTTTTTATTTCCCTTTACACTTAATCACTTTTCGCTTATAATAAATTTAAGAAATCACGGACACTCTCCGATAAAACTAATATAAGGAGGCGATCCATATGGCATTTAAGCAGGCAGCACAGATTGATTCTACGGAATTCAGGGAAAAACTGGCAGACGTCAGAGAGACTGTTGCTACAGAAAGAAAGAAAAGACTGGCGGGAACATCCACTCCTTCCATGCTCTCCACCTTCCGAAGCGGACAGGAAAAAGCAAAATCCAAAAAGAGCGTGGACTCAAACGCAGGCTTCGGACGGAAGAAATGGTGATTTATTCCGGAATATCCTCTTTGGGGATTTTTACGGAAAGGGCGCCGTTGGTATATCTTCCGTCTCCCGTAACTTCCCGTATAACTTCAATATATTGGGGTATATCAAAGCTTTCATCCTCGGATTCAAGCTCTATTTCAAGATATGCCTGATTTTTCCAGAATTCAAATACGTCGATTTCAAAAATATGCCCGTTATCAGGTATCCTGAAGCGGGTTTTTCTTATGGTATTTCTGGACTTATCCCGCTTTGCAAGCAGCTCCTCATACCGGTCTTTGCTTACTTCCTCTTCCGTTTCGAGATTTACCATCTTCCGAAGCTTCTTCTTGCGGGTATAGAAATAGCGTTCCTTTCCGTCATCCCAGATGCGGATGCGCCGGCCGAACCCTTTTTCATCATGAGTAAGATAGTCCTGGACTATCCTTACTTCTTCTACTCCCGAAAGAGAGCGCAAAAACTCAATATCGGGATATTTAATTATGTATTTGCGCTCAATTTCAAGATGTTTATCCATTTTAACTTCAACTCTTAAGCTTTTTGTATTTCTTTTCGGCCTTCTTTAATGTACTGTAGTTGGTGACTTTCTTCTTTTGCGCATCTGTCAGGCTGTCATATGCGCTTCTTGCCTTGCTTATGGCCTTCTTGCTCTTCTTGGTAACCTTGCCGATCTTGTTTATGAGTTTTATTACATTTTCAACTTCCGATTCGGACTGGGCTGCCTGCTGCGCCTGATAATAGGTCAGGGCATTTGCCTGGATTCCCTCGGGGTCGTATACCAATACCGCTATTCCCGGCTCAATGGCTTCGTATATCTCTTTTGCTACATCATGAGGCAGATTTATGCAGCCATGGGAGCCTGAGGTGAGGAATATGGAGCCTCCGAATGAATATCTCCAGGTAGCATCATGCAATCCTTCTCCGCAGAAAAAAGGCATCCAGTACTCTACAGGGGTGGAGTAATCCTGTCCTTTCAGCGTAGCATCCTGCTCTTTATAAGCTACGTAAAATGCTCCCAGATCCGTGCAGCGGTTCTTGGAGACGCACCCGGATACAAAGTCGCTTGATACGATCTCTTTTCCATCTATATAAAGATAAAGATGCTGCTGGCTGATATTTACCTCTATATATGTATCTCCGAAATCTTCTCCGTCGTGGCTTTCTGCCGTCTGAGTCCATACGACATCTCCCGTATAATCTTCGCCGGAATTAAGATATTCCAATATAAGGGATATGGTGGATTCCTGATCCATCTGCCATCCGTAGGTGCCTGCGTTTACCGTAGCCGTAGTCCCCCAGGATGTAGTAAGTGTCTTGTCTTTTTCTACGGTATCGTATTTTGCGGCAAGCTCCTCTACGTATTTTGTAACATTGCTTTCATCAAAGCTTACGGTCATTTCATCATAATCAATGTCCAGCCAGTCTTTTATAACAGAGCCGTCAATAACCTCATTTACGGAATCAAAGGTAAGACTCACCGTAGAAGCGGCGTACTTATTCACCTCATCAAGAAATGCCTGCGCCTTCGGCGATGAAGCGGTATATTCCGGGTTTACATAACAATCCTCATCTGAAAGATTGACGGATTCAGCCGTATTTGATACTGCTTTTTCCACTGCTGCTATAAGATTTTCCCTTATGATCTGCGTGCCGTATGTCCCGTCTACCATGGTAAAAAGACCAGTTTCGCTGTCAAAATCGGACAACGTGGCATTTGTGGACTCATACCAGTTATCCTCATCCATGCACTCCAATGAATCTATTACGGCAATAAGCTTCTCCTCGTCATAAGAAGCTGTTTTTGCCACATTTTCATCGCTTGCCGAAAAGAAGGATAAAGGCCACGAAAACCCGGACTGGCTGTGCAATATATCCATATAATCCGAATCAAAATCCGCAGTTATGCCTATATCCTTTCCGGATATATTTTCCGTCTTATCATCCCGCTCAACAAGGGTAAGGTTGTATTCCTTTATCTCCTGATAAGCCATATCCATAGCCGACTTCGGAGTCATCATGGATACATCCGTTCCGTTTATGGTTGTATTGGGCAGATAATGCCCGGAAAAATATACTGCAGGAACAAAATACGCTGCAGCAAGAAGAAATAATATAACCCCTGTTATTATAATCCCTTTATGGCTCTTTTTTTCAGATGAACCCTCTTTCTCCAAATCATTTAATTCGTTAATACTGTTTATAGAATCCATTAATACCGATACTCCAAAATACTTATGTTACTCATCATGAAAAGCCTACCACCTTTTTGGCAAGCCTGTATCCCCTGACGGCAAACCACCTGCCTACTCTGCCGGGGATGTTTGTCGTGATTCCGAAAAATCCCCTTCTCATCTTCCTGTAGAACCAGGGATGATTCCTCTTTAGATACTTCCACAGCTCCCGCTTCTTCCGGAGATTTTCCTTTGTCCCGGAGCGAAGCAGAAGGACAGTTGATACCGTCGTTAAAATCTCCCCGTAATTATACATATATTTTCTTAAATTTGCATCCTCAATGCTGTTAAGATCATATGCTTCGAGCAGCATTTTATTTACCAGAATCTGCTGATCTATGTTCTTTATCATCCTTTCTTCGTTTACGGACTGGTCTTCCCTTCCGATATAATAATGATACAAATCTTCGTCCATATACATAAATTGCTTTACATAAGGCAGAGGAATGTATACATAAAGGTTGTCTACATAAAAGCAATGCTCGGGAAGCTTCATGCCGCATTTTCGAAGGATATCCGTCCGGTATATAACCGAATGCATAAGAATATATCTTCCCTTGCGAAGATGCATAATATCACCCCAGGTAATAACCCTGTCCTTGGGAAATGCAGCTCTGTAATGCATCCTGTGCTTGTGGAAAGCACCGTCCTTGTCGTATATAAAATTGGCAATCAGCATATCTATGCTGTTTTCCCGGCTCCTGCGGGCAATCTGCCTTAAACGCTCAAGGATGTTAAGCAAAGAATTGCCGTCAAGCCAGTCGTCGGAATCCACCACCTTAAAATACATGCCGGTGGCAAGCTCTATTCCCTTATTAACCCCGGATCCGTGCCCTCCGTTTTCTTTGATGACCGCCTTGCATATGGAAGGATATTTTTCTTCGTATGCCTTTGCTATCTTTGGCGTATCATCGGTGGAGCCGTCGTCCACAATGATGATCTCAAGGTCTTCTCCGCCTACAAGGCAGGAGTTTATGCAATGCTCCATATAATCCTGCGAATTATAGCAGGGTATTACAATAGTTAATAATTTCATTTATCATACCACCGAATATAACAAATCTCCGTACGAGGGATAAGGCCATTTATCCCCGGGGATAAGAGTTTCAAGCTCGTCTACGACCTCCCGCAGCTTATCCATGGCAGGGATTACGCTGTCCCGGTACTTCCTTGCAAGCTCCATGCTCTCCTCCATATTCCCTGCCTCGGAAAGACTTTTTTCCAGTTTTTCAAGACGCTCCATCATAAGATCTGCATTCTTTGAGACATTTTTAAGAAGAACAGCCTCCATGGACTTTTCGGAATACATTCCGATCTTTTCTTTCTTTGCGCATACATCGGAAAGCTCGTCCATAAAGCCGATTACCGCTCCCACATATCCCTTCCTTACCATATCTATCATGGTAAGAGCCTCGATATTAAGAGTTTTCCAATACTTCTCAAGCTTTATGTCATAGCGGCTCTTTAACTCAAGCTCATTATAGACATTATGCTTATTAAAGAGATTAAGGTTTTTCTCATTGATATAGGCAGGCGCCGCATCCACAAGGGTCTTCATATTAAGAAGACCGCGCTTTTTTGCTTCCTCTACCCAGCTCTCATCATATCCGTTTCCGTTAAATATAATGCGTTCATGGGCTTCTAAAGTCTCCCTGATAAGAATCGTAAGATCTTCATTTAAATTTTTGCTTCCCTCAAGCCTGTCTGCAAATTCCTCAAGGACATCCGCAACAGCCGTATTAAGAACGGTGTTTGGTCCCGCAACGGAAGCGGCAGAGCCAAGAGAGCGGAGCTCAAATTTGTTGCCGGTAAAAGCAAAAGGCGAAGTCCTGTTTCTGTCCGTAGTATCCTTGGGCAGCGGAGGAAGGACATTTACGCCCAAGCTTATCTTCTTTCGCTTTTCGTCCTGGTATTCCTCTCCGTAGTGGATAGCCTTTAATATAGCCGTAAGCTCTTCCCCGAGGAAAATAGATACAATCGCGGGGGGAGCCTCATTTGCCCCGAGTCTGTGATCGTTTCCGGCGCTTGCAACGGAAAGCCTTATCATATCCTGGTAGTCATCCACAGCCTTTATGGTAGCTACAAGGAAAAGCAGAAACTGCGCATTCTGTGAAGGTGTCTTTCCCGGCTCGAAAAGGTTCACACCGGTATCCGTAGCAAGAGACCAGTTGTTATGCTTACCGGAGCCGTTTACGCCGTCAAAGGGCTTTTCGTGAAGCAGGCATTCAAGACCGTGCTTTTGCGCAGTCTTTCGCATAAGCTCCATGGTAAGCTGGTTGTGATCCGTAGCGATATTCGTAGTCTCAAAGATGGGCGCCATCTCGTGCTGGGCGGGAGCTACTTCATTGTGTTCTGTCTTTGAAAGGACTCCCAGCTTCCAGAGATTTATATTTAAATCGCTCATAAAAGCCTTTACCTTGGGCTTTATGGCTCCGAAATAATGGTCGTCCATCTCCTGACCCTTGGGGGCTTTTGCGCCGAAAAGGGTGCGCCCAGTATATATAAGATCCGGGCGCTTGTTAAAAAGCTCCCTGTCTATGAGAAAATATTCCTGCTCGCAGCCCACATTGCTAAAGACCTGCTTTACCCCGGTATCATTTCCGAATATCTTTAATATTCTCATGGCCTGGCGGCTTACCGCCTCCATAGAGCGAAGCAGGGGCGTCTTTTTGTCCAGAGCCTCACCGCTGTACGAAAAGAAAGCCGTAGGGATGCACAGGGTATTATCCTTAATGAAAGCATAGCTTGTAGGATCCCAGGCTGTATAGCCTCTGGCTTCAAATGTAGCTCTGATGCCTCCAGACGGAAAGCTTGAAGCATCAGGCTCGCCCTTTACCAGCTCCTTGCCGGAAAAATGCATGATAATGCGTCCGCCGTCTTCGGGAGATATAAAGCTGTCGTGCTTTTCCGCCGTAAAGCCGGTCATAGGCTGGAACCAATGGGTAAAATGTGTGGCACCCTTCTCCACAGCCCAGTCCTTCATAGCATGAGCTATTACATTCGCAAGCTCTACATCAAGTGCCTGTCCCGTTTCAATGGTGCTTTTAAGCTCCCTGTATGCGTCCGAAGGAAGACGATCCTTCATAACCGCATCATTAAAAACATCACTCCCGAAAATCTCAGGTACATTCGTCATTTCATGCCTCCTAAACGAAAACAGCGCTGCGGAAACTTTGTCCCCGCAGCGCCTTTTGCTGCTATTTAATACTATAAGATATTAAAGGTTTGCATTTGAATTGTCAAGCACTCTTTTCAATCCGCATTAAACGGTAAATACCGACAATTCCTTGTCCATCTCTTCCGCAATGCCCGATACGCTGGATGCAGAATCCGAGATATCCGTCATAAGGTCGTTTACGATGGTTACGGAAGCGGATGTCTCCTCTGTGCTTGCCGCATTCTCCTCTGCTATAGCGGAAAGGTTCTCAACCACATCTACGACGCTTTGTCTGGATGCATCCATTGCGGATGTACGGTTGGAGATTTCGTCAAGACCTGCAACGGTCTGATCGATGCCCTCACGCACCTGACTGAAGATTTCACCTGTCTGGTTTACATATTCAGACTGCTGAACCATGATGTTCTTAACTTCTTCCATGGTCTGAACAGACTTGTCGGAATCCGCAATAAGCTGTGCGATAACAGCCTCTATCTGCTGTGCGGACTGGCTGGACTGCTCTGCAAGCTTCTGAATCTGGGAAGCAACTACAGCAAAGCCCTTACCCTGCTCGCCGGCGCGGGCTGCCTCTATGGAAGCATTCAGGGACAAGAGGTTTGTTTCCTCAGCTATGCCTGTAATGATTTCCGTTGCCTGACGAATCTTAACAGCCGAATTGTTCGTAGTGTTAACCTGCTCGTAAATCTCATCGATGGAAGCAGATGTCTGCTCACCGATAGCCACAAGCTTGTCAATAACCTCTGTAACGCTTCTGCTGGCGTCAATCATCTCTTCGGAAGTCTTCATGATAGTCTGGGTAGCATCCGCCGCATCAACTATCTGGTTACCCATATCAACTACATTGCCGGAAGCTCTCTCTGTCTCCGTAGCCTGGGATGTAGCACCCTCTGCGATATCGGATACAGCGCTTTCTACCTGATTTACGTTGGTAAGGGTCTGGCTGGATACTTCCGCAAGGCTCTCTGCTGTCTGTGCCAGCTGCTTGCCTTTCTCCTGAAGAGCGATAACGGCTCTTCGTACTGCTATACAAAGATCTGCCGTAGCTGCCGCAAGTATGCCGACCTCATCTCTGCGTCCCTTGAACTGGTTAAGCTCCTTGCCCTTGGAAAGATCCAGTGAATCGCCCACTTCCTGAACGATATTGGCAACCTTTGTAAGATCCTTTACAAGGAAGTTTACTACAAACATCGTAACAAGTGCCATAACGATAGCTACTATAACACTTATGATAATAACCATACGCGTAAGAGAAGTAGCTCCCGCATACATCTCTGCTGTGGTATCGGACATCATAAACAGGATATTATAATCCCCGTTATATACATATGCGGAATATGTGTTCTTTCCGTTGTAAGAATACGTGCTGCTGCCGGATATGGGCATGGCATTTCCGGATTCATCGGTAACGGCTGTTGCGGAAGTAGCCTCTGTAATGATATCAAGGATTCCCTGATCTGCAACTTCTGTATTTATAAGCTCATCATCCGCATCGTATACATAATAATTGTTTGTTGTCTGTATAATTGAAAGAGACGCATTATCCATGTTATACATGGGGACTTCCGTAAGAATGCTTATAAGATAATCCGAGGAAAGTGCTATTCCCACATATCCGATGCCGTTTCCGCTATCATCAAATACGGGATAATAGTATACGATAACCTGATTTCCGGTAGTAGGAGATACGCTGATTCCTCGGAAAATACCTTCTCCCGTAGCATACATATTGTCAAGCAATCCCTGGAAAGTCTTAAGAGTATCCGCATCAGATATACTGTAGCTTCCCACAGCTTCGGGCTTACAATGGCACAGCTGAAGTGTATCGTAATTGTTGATAAAGAGACCGTCTATGCCGTCCATACTGGATGCATACTGCTCTGTATAGTCCTGACCTACAGCTATTTCAGTCTCGCTGTCCGAGCTAAGAAGGACATTTTTTACAGGCTGTGAAGCTGCAAAATTCCTCATATACAGGTTAAGCTCCGTCATATACTCATCCAGAAGCTTCGCTCTGCTTTCAGCCGCTTCGGCAAATCGTGTGGTCTGGGCATCTTCAAGTGCGGAATTCGACTGCCTGACGGTAATCAGCGTCAAAACTGTCAGAAGCACTGCAAGAACAATCACGATTATAATTGTAATCTTTGCTGACATCTTCATATTCTTCATAGTCATTCCCCCTGTCTGTGAGATTTCGATTATTTTGTGTATGCAACACAATTGCTGTTAAAGATTTTACACCTTTTTAACTATTTGTGCAAGATATAATTATAATTTTTGTGAATTATCTAACAATTTATAGTCTATTCCGCTACATCATCAAAAAGCTCATCATCCGATGCAGCCGTGCCATCCTCCGTATCATCTTCGGTATCATCATCTGTATCATC
>CAJOQM010000066.1 GCA_905236845.1 uncultured Lachnospiraceae bacterium
TACGCCCGGGATACTTGACAGTCAAAATACGCCCCGGATCCTTACGCCATCTTCACATCATATCTTCCCGATAGTTCTCACAAGAAGCGCCAGAGAGACTGCCATCATCATAGCCTCGGTAACAGGCTGGGCGCAAAGCATCCCCGACAGCCCCAAAAAACTGTTAAGAATAAACAGAAGCGGAATATAAAGCGCCACCTGGCGGATAAGCGTTATGGTAAAGGCATACATAGGCTTTCCCATTGCCTGAAAAGACATTCGGCACATGGAAACAGCCCCTACAAAAGGCAGAACAAACATAAGATGCCTTAAAACCATGGTTCCAATAGATATAACCTCATCCGACTGCGTAAATATTCCGATAAGCTGCGGTGCAAAAATCCCATAAATCAGCATAAAAGTCAGCTCCACCAAGGTAACTGTCATAACACCTGCCTTTAGCACTGCCTTCATGCGTTTAGTGTTTTTTGCGCCGAAATTGTATCCCATAATGGGCTGAACGCCCGAGGCGAAGCCCTGATAGACATAATTGCCCAGCGAAAGCACCTTCTGGGCGATGCCCATGGCAGCTACAGTAAGCTCGCCGTAGCCCACGGCAAGATTGTTGTTTACCATATACGCAGCGGAGGTAAGGAGAGTTTCCAAAGAAGCCGGCACTCCTACCCAGTATATCTCCCGAATGATATTTCCGGTGGGCTTAAGATACCGCACCTCAGGTCGAAGCAAGGTTTTTCTGCGCAGATAATAAAGCAAAGATATGCCAAAGCCCGCTACGTTTCCAAGAACGGTAGCAATGGCAGCTCCTCTTATCTGCATATTCATGGTGAATATAAAAATAGGATCGAGAATAATATTAAGAACGGTGCCCACAACCATGCCGGTCATTGAATAGCGGACGGACCCCTCGCTTCGAAGGAGGGCGCCGCAGGTATAGCTTCCCATGGTAAAGAAAGTGCCAAGGAGAATGATAGTCACATACTGCTGCGTATAGAAAAATGTATTGTCCCGGGCACCCAGCAGAGTCACCAGGGGAGAGAGAAATATAAGACACAGCCCCGCAAGGACAACGCTGTTTACAAATGTAAGTACAAAAGCTGCCGTCAGGGTATGGACTGCCTTTTGTCTGTCATTTGCCCCAAGACACCTGGCGATATATGACGATGCTCCGTTCCCCACCATATTCGCCACGGCAATAGTCACCATCATTACGGGATAAGCCAGATTTACGGCGGCCAGCTGGTAGTCATCCCCGGTAAGCCCTATAAAATACGTATCCACAAGGTTATAAAGCACCATAATAAACATTCCCGCAACAAGAGGTACGCTCATTTTTATCACGGCTTTTACAGGTTCTTCCCGGCTTAAAGTATATATTCTTCTGTCTTCCTTATCATCCATCCTTAAGAGCCTTCTCCAGTTCCTCGTAGCTTTCCACGTAATTAAGCGCCCTGCGAAGGGAGGTGGCGCCGTGCATGCCTGCGGTATACCAGGCTGCGTGCTTTCTCATCTCACGGATGGCGACATATTCTCCCTTTTCCTCCGTCATCATGCGGCAATGGCGAAGTACCATATCGCAAACTTCTTCATGCGAGGGCGAATCCGGATATGTTCCTGTTTCCTCAAATGCTGCCATATCCCGAAAAATCCATGGATTACCCTGGGCTGCCCGCCCTATCATCACAGCATCACACCCGGTTTCTTTCATCATGCGGGCAGCATCTTCCGGGCACGTGATATCTCCGTTTCCAATAACAGGAATGCGTACAGACTCCTTCACAGCGGCTATCACGGACCAATCCGCCTGACCGCTGTAATATTGTTCACGGGTGCGGGCATGCACCGCTATGGCAGAAATCCCCGCATCCTCCAGGCGCTTTGCCATTTCTACGGCATTTATGCTGTTTTCATCAAAGCCGCTTCGAATCTTTGCAGTAACAGGGCGGCTTCCTGTCTTTACCATATTGCGAATAATATCTGCCGCCAGGTCAGGGTCTTTCATAAGAGCGGAGCCTTCACCGTTGTTTACTACCTTCGGTACGGGGCATCCCATGTTTACATCCAGAATATCATATGGAATGTCCTCTGTCATCCGGACAGCCTCAGCCATAATATCCGGCTCGCACCCGAATAGCTGAAGGGAAATCCGGGAGCACTCCCTCTCTTTGGGCGTGATTCTCATAAGCTCCCGGGTCTTTTTGTTCCCATATGTGATGGCCTTTGCGCTCACCATTTCCATGCCAAGAAGTCCTGCCCCCATTTCGGAGCAAAGCTTCCTAAAAGATATATCCGTAACCCCTGCCATCGGCGCCAGACAGTAACGGTTCGGGATTTTTACCCCGCCTACATCAAAGCCCTTCACAGGATTTTCCTCACTTCATCCAAGAGGTCATCGCGATACAGCGAAAGCTCCCTTTCTATGATGCTGTCCATGGCTCGCATACCCAAAAGCTCAACCGGCGCTTTGTCATCGGTGAGAATCAGGTCTCCGGCTTCATAGGATGTGATGCCTGCAGAAACCTTATTCATCATAGCAGAATACTCCGCGACATCGCCGGATGCGACAACGGCGGCTCTTTGGGACAGCTCTTCCGCACCCTCTTTAAACCTGTCATAAAGGCTGTCATCAGACGCGAAAAGCTCGCGGTTCGTATTATCCTCCACATCCACAGTCATCACATCCGAAAACACGCCGGCTATGGTGTCCGAAAGGTAAGCCGTGATATCATCATCCGCATCCTCATACATATTCATATTTACCACCATGACTCCGCCGTCATTTAAGTGATTCTTCACAGACTCAAAAAACTCTGTGGTACTCATCTGGAAGGGGATGGTGATATCGCGGTACGCATCCACCATGATGATATCGTATGTTTCATTGATGGCATCCAGATACGCCCTGCCATCATATTCTGCCACTTCAACAGAAGCCGGCAGATCGAAATATTTCCGTGAAAGCCCGATTATCTTTCCGTCGATTTCCACTCCCGTGATATCCGCATCAGGATAAAACTTAAGCAAAGTGGAAGCATATGTTCCCGTTCCCATACCAAGGATAAGAACCTTCGGCGCACTCTCCCCCATGATTACGGGTGCCGCCATGGCATAATCATAATACATCCCTGTCATAACGGAATTTTTCATAGCGATGGACTGCACGCCGAACATAACATTTGTGGAAAGTATGGTGGCAGAATCCGTATCCTTCACCTGAAGATAATTGTACACGGATTCCCCCTCAAAGGTGAGCCCATCCTCCCAGAAAGCAAAATTTGAAGAACGGCCAAACACTGCACAAAGTACGAAAATCACGCAGGCTGCAGCCGTTCGCACGCCAAACCGCCCCGCAGATAAAAAATAAACCACTCCCACCAAAAGCAATATTCCCGAAAAAATAAGGAAAGTCACGGACGTTCCCACAGCGGGTATGGTCACGAAGGTGGGGAGAAAAGTTCCGATGATGCTGCCTGTTGTGTTGCAGGCAGAAAGGCGACCCGATATGGTTCCGCTTTCCGAGGTGCTTTGCACCGTATAATGTATGAGAGACGGCGTCACCGTTCCCAGCAAAAACAAAGGATACACGAAAAGCACCATGCAGACGATAAAAGACGCCCATATGAGGAGGTTCGTGCTGATTGTGACCACCATAAGCCCCGTAACAAGGAGAATAACATATTTTCCAACCACGGGGATAAGTCCTATCCACACAGCGGCGATGATAATGCGGGCAAAGAGCTTTCCCGGGTCGTCATCCCTGTCCGCCCACTTGCCGCCAAAGACATTTCCCAGCGCCATGGCTATCATGATAGTGCCGATAATGATGGTCCAGACTATCTGGGACGAAGAAAAATAAGGCGCAATAAGACGACTGGCGGCAAGCTCTACAGCCATTACCGCCATTCCCGAAAAAAATTCCGTTATATAAAGATAAAGTTTGTTCTCTAATAATTTATTCATATATTATGTAAACTAGTTCAAGCCTGTGCAGTCCATTGGGTTGGCGTTATGTCAACCGCTCTTTCCGACCTGCCTCTCGTAAATTATCCTTAACCCTTCCATGGTGAGGTTCGGATTATACAAATCTATCACATTTGTGCCGGCAGTTATGAGGTTTCCCAGGCCTCCCGTGGCGACGATAGTTTTCACCTCTTCCCCGGCCTCCTCCTTCAACTGACGCACTATGGCCTCCGTCTGACCGATCAAAGTATAATAGATTCCGGCCTGCATGGATGTCACGGTATTTTTGGCTATCACGGTCTCAGGCTTTACAATTTCGACCTCCGGGAGCTGCGCCGTGCTCTTCCACAAAGTAGCTGCAGCAGATTGAGCTCCGGGTGCGGTGACTCCGCCCACAAAAGTTCCGTCGGATGTGACCAGGTCATAGGTGGTAGCTGTTCCATAATCGATAACAATAACAGGACCGCCGTATATGGCATAAGCCGCAGCCGCATCCACCAATCTGTCCGCTCCCACCTGATGGGGATCGTAATCTCCCATCCCAAGCCCCATATCCATCTGTGAATCGACTATAACGGGATTTATACCGAAATATTTTATCAGAGCGGATCCTATGGAATAGTTAATCTTTGGCACCACAGAGGAAAAAATAATGGATTTTACAGCCGAAGGCTTTATGCGGTTCTTCTCTATCATATTATTGAAAAGAAAGCCGTATTCATCCGACGTCCGTGATTCCTTTGTGGTGATTCTGAATGTCGCCATCATTTCATCGCCGTCAAAGACGCCGCAGGTAATATTCGTATTTCCCACATCTATGGCCAAAAGCATCTAATCTTCCTCCCAAAGCATATCATCGTATTCGCCGAAATATTCTTCATCGTATTCATCGAAACCGGCGGTCTCAAACCCTCCCAAAATCCCTTTCTTCAGGGCTTCCAGATACATCTGAAGCTGCTCGAAAAGTTCTTCTTTTTCACGCTGGAGTTCCTTTACCTTTAATACGCTTCCGATATCATCGTAAAGCAAATCTCCCTCGTCACATTCCGTACGAAGAAAAAGCTTTCCCTCCTCATCAAAAACAAGCTCAATGATACCGCCCACATCCATGGTAAAAAGGGTGCACATAATCTGGAGCTCCTTTTTGACATCGGTAGGGAGCCCTTTAAAATTTTCATTCAGATAATATTTTTCTTCATATGCGCTTGCTGCGCATAAAACTATCTCATCTGCGTCCATCATCCGCTTCCCATCTGTGCATAGGGTCTTCAAGCAATGTCGCTGCCATAACGGCTTTTATGGTGTGCATCCTGTTTTCGGCTTCCGCAAACACCCGGGACCTGTCGGATTCAAATACTTCATCCGTAACTTCCATCTGGCTGATGCCGAATTTCTCGAAAATCTGCCTGCCGATGACCGTTCCCTGGTCGTGGAACGCAGGAAGGCAATGCAAAAATACAGCCTCATCCTTTGCGGCATCCATGATAGCCTTCGTCACGCGATAGGGCGAAAGATCCCGAATCCGCTCTTCCCATATCTCGTCGGGCTCACCCATGGACACCCACACATCGGTGTAGATAGCGTCTGCTCCCTGCGCAGCTTTCACGGGGTCTTCTTCAAGTGTAATTACAGAGCCGGATTTTACAGCATATTCCCTGCAAAGCTCGACCAGTTCCTGAGCCGGGAAATATTTACTATTCGAGCAGGCAGTAAAATCAAGCCCAAGCTTTGCACAGCCTATCATAAGCGAATTGCCCATATTGTATCTGGCATCTCCCATATAAACAAGCTTCCTGCCCTTTATATCCCCGAATTCCTCCTGCAGTGTCAGCATGTCTGCCAGAATCTGAGTGGGATGATATTCGTTTGTAAGGCCGTTCCACACGGGGACCCCGGAATATTTCGCCAGATCCTCGACTATAATCTGACCGTAGCCTCTGTATTCAATGCCGTCAAACATAGAGCCCAGGACGCGCGCCGTATCCTTGATAGACTCTTTCTTTCCTATTTGAGAGCTTTCAGGATCCAGATACGTCGTCCCCATACCAAGGTCGTGCGCCGCTATCTCAAAGGAACAGCGGGTACGAGTGCTGGTCTTTTCAAAAATAAGTGCCACATTCTTTCCTGTCAGATCCTGATGAAGAATATTCTTTTTCTTCAATTCCTTATAATACGCCGAAAGCTCCAGAAGGTATTCTATCTCTTCCGGAGCAAAGTCTTTCAGCGTAAGGAAATTTCTGCCCTTTAAATTCATGATTTTTCCTCGTTAAATTTCTTAATTGTCGCCTGCTGCCTCTTCTGTCTCCCCCGGTGCGCCGGAAAATTTTACCGTGTCCGTAAGAGCTCCCGCAAGACCTGCCAGAGACTGTATGTCCGAAGGGATAATAAGCTTCGTCGCCCTGCCATCTGCTGCCTTCTCGAAGGCTTCGAGGCTGCGAAGGGTAAGAACAGCGTCGTCCGCTCCGGCTTCCTTAAGGAAACGGATACCGTCTGCCCGGGCCTCCTGAATCTTGCGAATAGCCTCGGCCTGACCTTCGGCTTCTTTGACAGCTGCCTCTCTGCGTGCCTCTGCCTGAAGGATTGCGGACTGCTTATCAGCCTCCGCATTAAGGATAACAGATTCCTTGCGTCCCTCTGCTACAAGGATGGTGGACTTCTTCTCGCCTTCGGCTGTGGTGACAGCCACACGTCTTTCACGCTCGGCCTTCATCTGGCGCTCCATGGCGTCCTGAATCTCCTGGGGCGGGATAATATTTTTAAGCTCTACGCGGTTTACCTTGATACCCCAGGGATCTGTAGCCTCATCGAGAGTGCTTCTCATCTTGGTGTTTATAACCTCGCGGCTGGTCAGAGTCTCGTCAAGCTCAAGGTCACCGATAATATTTCGAAGAGTCGTTGCCGACAGATTCTCTATGGCATTTAAGGGATTTTCCACGCCGTATGTATAAAGCTTGGGATCTGTTATCTGGAAAAATATAACGGTATCTATGCGCATGGTGACGTTATCCTTTGTGATAACGGGCTGGGGCGGAAAATCTGCCACCTGCTCCTTTAGATTTACATGGCGCGCCACACGGTCTATAAAGGGAACCTTCAGATGGAGGCCCACTCCCCATGTAGCCTGATATGCTCCCAGCCGCTCTATTACGTATGCATGAGCCTGGGGAACGATCTTTACGCATCCGGCCAGTATTACCAGAATTATTACTAATAAAATAATAAGTACCATTATTCTTTCACCTCCACTATAAGCTTAACTCCCTGTATATCCTTTACGGTGACATTCGTCCCCGCAGAAATCGTTACATCATCACGGACGCTTTGCGCCTTCCAGTCAAGGCCGTTTATCTTTACTCTGCCGGCTGCTTTTAGATTGTCAATATCCTCGGTAACTACGGCATTTTGTCCTACCAAGCTCTCTGCGTTGGTCTTCGTAAGCCGGTTGTTGTAATACTTCATGGCAATCGGGCGGGTAAACACAAGAAGAAGCAAAGATACCACCAAAAACACCACAATCTGCGCCCAGACAGGTGCGCCGAGAAGCGCCAGAACAAAAGCCGCAAGGGCTCCTCCCGCAAACCAGATAGTGGTAAGCCCCTGGGTCATCATTTCTATTATCAGAAGAGCCACCGCCAGGGCGAGCCAGGCGAATACCCCCAATGAATTCCATAAAGAAGCTAAATCTGACATATAATTAGCCCTCATCTACATCCGGTTCGTCATCGTCATTTAAATATTCCCTTCCATAGATGCGCTTTGCATCTCTTTGCTCTTCTACATGCTCAGAGATAAGCTCCTTCACGTCCCGGGAATTTTTAATATTTTTAATCTCGAAATTTTTCATGGTCTTGTCCGAAGAAGAGACTGTAATGGTTCCCAGACCGAATATGCGCTGGATAATGCTTCTTTTCAAAGAAAGATCCAGAATTCTGTAGAGCCTCACTTCATCTTCTTCCTGGCTCAAAAAACCTCTTTTTACGAAAAGCCTGTCCTCGCTTAAGGAATACACCGTAAAAGTCCAGGGCAATCCGCACCATAATCTTTTTCTGTCTTTCCATAATATTTCCATATCGCTTTTCCGCCTTTCCGTGTCAGATTGACACATGCCTAATAATACTACATCACAGGGAAAGTGGCAACATTTCTTTGTGAAAACAATTCATTTATCCCGCCAAATATAAAAACCCCTGCTGCATGGGCAGGGGCTGATGTTCAACAAAGCTTTGGCAAATGCCGCAGCCTTTTTACTTGTAGTCGTGCTCCTGATCGAGATCCTTTGCAAGCTCTGCATACTCTTCAGGATGCTTCTCCTTGAACCACTCAACAGCGGTAACACGGTCATGCTTCTTGCCCTCGTAGGTACGGGGATTGAGGAGCTCTTCGTCAGAGTCCTTGGAGCAACGCCATCTCCACCAGATACCTGAGAATCTCTCATCAACCTGGTCGTCGTCAGTTCCGCCGTAGTTACCATAGTTAAGAGAAATTTGGGTTGAATATGCCTCGGAGAGGGTGTTAACGCGAAGGTCATCCATAAGAGCTCTCTGGAGAGGTCTCTTGCAAAGTGAGGATGCAACCATACGTGCGTGATAGGGTGCACTCTTGATGATGCGTGCGCATTCCATAGCACGCTCCATAACCTTGCCCTTAGGAGCAACTTCTGAAACCATACCCCAGTCAAGAGCGGTCTGAGCGTTAATCTGACCTGCGCAAAGGATGAGGTAGTTAGCACGCTTCAGGCCGATGCCCTGCTGAAGGAGGAGTCCCATACCATCACCGGAAACCATTCCTGATGAAAGGTGGGGATCGTCGAAGTATACATCATCAGCGATGATGGTGATGTCGCAAAGAAGAGGAGCATCCCAGTGGAATCCGGGTCCGGGGATAGCACCGATAGTAGGAACGTCAAGATCGAAAAGCATGTTCTTGATGAGGTTCATATCATCATAGTACTGATGATCGAAACGCTCGTCTGCATAGCGATCCCAGCCGTTGGGATCCTGATCCTGAATCCAGTTGTCATATTTGGTGGTCCAGATGATTACTTCGTTCTCATGGTCGAGAGAAATCATCCTGGAAAGCTGTGAGCATGCACGGTGGAATCCGCCGCTCCAGTAAGGCTTGTGATCGCCTGTCTTAAGGCAGACCTTAAGGATACCCTTGTCTACGCCATCGGTTCCGCGCTCAAGATCAAAATAATCCTTGAACCACTCCTTGTATTCTTCGAACTTGGGCAGTTCAACATAAGGTACCATCTGTTTGCTATAATCTTTAGCCATTTGTGTGTCTCCTTTCGAAACGATTATTGGAATGCCCCCGTTTGGGGCGACTGATTACATTTTACAAGGCATCCGAAAAAATAAAACCCACACAATGATGAAATTGTGCGGGCTGTTTTTGTGCAATTTCTACAAAGGTCTCGATTTTACGGGCTTTATCGGTTTTTCTGTTGCGGTATAGCTGTTATGCAAAAACAGAAAACGTTAATCACCATTCGCAGCCGATGTCTCAATACAGGGTCTCCACCAGCGTAAGCCCCTTTGCAGGCGCCGTGGGTCCTGCCGCATCCCTGTCCTTTGCATCAAAAATAGCAGGGATCTGCGAAGGCTCCATGGCTCCCGCTCCTACCCGGATAAGGGTCCCTGCGATAATGCGAACCATATTATATAAAAATCCGTCTCCTTTTACATAAATCGTTATGATATCGCCGTCTTTTCGAACATTGCATTCATAGAGAGTCCGAATCGTTGTCTTTGCGGTAAAATGCGGCGAGGCAAAGCTTATAAAATCGTGGGTTCCCTGAAGGTGCTGCGCCGCCTCGTCCATCCTTTCAACATCCAGGGATTTGTAATAGAAATATGTATCAAAGCGCTGTAAAGGGAGATTCAGGCGTCTGTTTAAGATCTTGTAGACGTAAATTTTCCCCTTTGCATCGTAACGGGGATGAAATGTTATGTCAACCTCCTCCGAGGCTTGTATCACAATATCATCCGGCAAAAGCGGATTCAGGGCAAAGGTAAATTTCTCCGCCGGCATCTGCATGTCTGTATCAAATGTGCACACAGCTCCAAGGGCATGTACACCGGAATCCGTGCGACTCGCGCCGATGACGCGGGTGGGGCGGCCTGTCAGACGGCTTACGGCGCCGTCCAACTTTTCCTCTATGCTTACCCCGTTTGGCTGGGTCTGCCAGCCCACATAATTCGTGCCGTCATAAGCCACGGTGAGCTTTATGCGGCGCAGGGGATTTTCTGTTTTCTCATTTTCATTTATATTTTTCATGCGAAAATCAGTCCAAAATTACCTTTAGGCTTATGGGGTTGTGGTCGCTGTTTTGGAAATCGAGATCCACCGTTTTCATCCCGGTCACAGTCAGATTATCCGATACTATAAATCCGTCCAGCTGA
>CAJOQM010000067.1 GCA_905236845.1 uncultured Lachnospiraceae bacterium
AAGAATGTCTTGATAAGGCCGGTATTTTGTATGGGGGAATACTGGAAAATGACAGTTTGTTGCACACTTGACAAGCGGGTGTATAATAGTATGTGAACGTCAGACGATGTCGTTCCGTGTTCTGTTCAGACACGGTTTCCACCAGGTAGTTTATTAAGTTAGTACAGTTGTGCGGAGCGGTTCCGCAGCAAAGATATATAATACATTAACGGAGGAATAAATGAGAGAAAAGTATGAGAGTCTTCCCTTAAAGGAACTTAAGGAAGTGGCAAAGGCAAGAGGATTAAAGAAGGTTTCTGCTTTAAAGAAAGCCGAGCTTGTTGAGCTTATGCTTCAGGAGGACGAAAAGGACGCAAAGAAGAATGCAAAGGCAAGAGCTGCTGCAAGAAGCCAGCAGAAAAAGACCCAGGAGGTTCATAAGAGCGCTCCTGCTCCAAAGGAAAAGACTTCAGGCGAAGAAGAGGAAAAGACTGAAAAGACGGCTGATGATGCTGATAACAGACCTCAGGAGGGGTCTATCAGGGCTTACGGTATATTGGAGGTCCTTTCCGAAGGCTTTGGCTTTATAAGGAGTGATAATTTCCTTCCCGGTGAAAACGACGTATATGTCTCGCCGTCCCAGATAAGGAAATTTAATTTGCGTACCGGCGATATGATAACGGGCATCACCCGGGAGAAGACTACGACGGAGAAATTCAGTCCCCTTCTTCACGTAAGCTATATAAACGGTGAAGTTCCCGATATGGCTCAAAAGCGCTGGAAATTTGAAGATATGACGCCGATTTTCCCTAACGAGCGCATAAGACTCGAGCGGTCTGGCGCTGATGTTTCCATGAGGATTGTGGATGTGGTTTCACCCATAGGAAAGGGACAGCGAGGCATGATCGTTTCCCCGCCAAAAGCCGGAAAAACCACGTTATTAAAGCAGGTTGCAAAATCAATACAAAGAAACAATCCTGAGATGCATATGATAATCCTTCTTGTGGATGAGCGTCCCGAGGAGGTTACGGATATGAAGGAAGCCATCCGGGGCGACAATGTGGAAATCATATATTCTACGTTTGACGAGCTTCCCGAGCATCATAAGAGGGTTTCGGAGATGGTTATAGAAAGAGCCCGCCGTCTTGTAGAGCATGAAAAAGACGTGATCATCCTTCTTGATTCCATCACCCGTCTTGCAAGAGCCTACAACCTGACTGTTTCTCCCAGCGGACGGACTCTTTCGGGAGGTCTTGATCCTACAGCTCTTTATATGCCCAAGAAATTCTTCGGCGCAGCCAGAAACATGCGTGAGGGCGGGAGCCTTACGGTCCTTGCCACGGCTCTTGTAGATACCGGCTCAAAGATGGACGATGTTGTTTACGAGGAATTCAAGGGAACGGGCAACATGGAGCTTGTACTCGACAGAAAACTGTCCGAAAAGAGAGTGTTCCCCGCTATTGATATTGTTAAATCCGGCACCAGAAGGGAAGATCTTCTTTTGGATAAGAATGAGCAGGATGCGGTTAACATAATGCGGAGAAACCTTAACGGCGTCAAATCCGAAGAAGCCGTAGAGCAGATATTAAATCTTTTCGTCCGGACAGATTCCAACAGGGAATTTGTTTCATATGTGCTTAAAAGAAGGATTGGTTAGGGCGTTTTGAGATGAAGGGTTTATACAAGCTTATAATTCTCTACATGCTTGAAAATTCCAACCGGCCTTTAAGCGAGGATTTTATCTTCAGCTTTTTTGCGGAAAAGGGCTATACGGATTTTTTTACATTCAGAAGAAGCATAGATGTCCTTGGAGATGACGGTCTTATAGATGTTTTTGGTACATATCATAAGACACTGTACAGGATTACACCGGACGGAAGCGTTACTCTTAAGGCATATGGGAACGAGAGGGTTTCTCCGGAAATAAAAGAAGAGATAAAGCAATATCTTTCCGGCGGATACAGTAATCTTCCCTGCGGAGGTACGGCGGCTTCATATTATACCGGCAGGGATATGGGGCTGTACGATGTGAAGCTTATGGCTTTTTTTGACAGCGGGGCGTCGGCAGAATTTACTGTTCCTGCCGAAAATGAACCTGATGCCCAAAGGCTTTGCGAAAAATGGAATGCCCGGGCGGCTGATATCTTTGATTTGGTAAAAAAGTCCTTGCAATAAACTCTGTAATGTGATATAGTATTCAAGCTGTTGTGGAGACAGTGTTGAGATTTTGATTATTAAACGATAAAGAGGTGATACATAATGAGAAGCGATATACATCCCGAATACCATCAGGCGACGGTGACCTGCAACTGTGGAAACACCTTCACTACGGGTTCCACAAAGGAGAACATCCACGTGGAAATTTGCTCAAAATGCCATCCTTTCTATACAGGTCAGCAGAAGGCTATCACTGCAAGGGGACGCATTGAGCAGTTCAACAAGCGCTACGGAATATCACAGTAGTGCATACGCATCAAACAACTATCCGGCCTGTCTTATAAGACAGGCTTTTTTGCGTATATATACGATGTGATTGGCAACAGGTGGAGATGAAAATGACCGGAAAAGAAATGCTTTCTTCGGGAGAGAGGATCCTGAAGGATGTGGGCATTACCGAATATAAACAGGATACATGGATTCTTTTTTCTGAGGTTACCGGATGGGATATGGGGGAATATCTTGTAAATGAAGATGTCCCTGTCCTTCCCGAAAGCGTGGAAAAATTCAGGATACTTATTAAAAAGCGCGCCGAGCGTGTGCCCGTTCAGTATATCCTCGGACATCAGTCATTTATGGGTCTTGATTTTAAAGTGACTACAGATGTGCTTATTCCAAGGCTTGATACTGAGGTTTTGGTGGAAAAGGCTTCCTCTTATGTAAAGAGTGGAGATAGGATTCTTGATATGTGCACAGGTAGCGGATGTATTCTTATTTCCCTTTTGCACGGCAGAGAGGGCATAGAAGGCGTAGGGGTTGATGTTTCAAAATCCGCCGTTAATATTGCCAGAGAGAACGGGATTTTGAATAATGTGCCTGCAGAGTTTTCCGTCAGTGATTTGTTTGAAAATGTATCGGGAAAGTTTGATATGATTGTGTCAAATCCGCCTTACATATCTTCCAAAGATATAAATGATCTTATGCCGGAAGTGCGTGATTTTGAGCCTGCGGGTGCTTTGGACGGTGGAGAGAACGGTCTTGATTTTTATGAAAGGATTGCAAAAGAAGCGCCTTCATATCTAAAGGACGGCGGAAGGATAATCCTTGAAGTGGGATACAATCAGGCAGAGGCTGTAAAAAGGCTTCTTTTGGAAAACGGATTTACCAATATAGAAATTACAAAAGACCTTGCCGGGATAGACAGGGTCGTTTGCGGAGTTTTCGGAGATACGGACGATGAATGAAGAAATGCTTAAAAAACTTGAAAATCTCACAATGCGTTATGATGAAATAATGCTTCGCATAAGTGAGCCCGGGGCGGCGGACGATGCCCGGAATTTCCAGAAGCTTATGAAAGAGCAAAGCGAGCTTTCTCCCATAGCTGATGCGTACAGGGAATATACGGAAAATCTTCAGGCCATTGAAGATTGCAAGGTTATGATAGAAGAGGAAAGCGACCCGGAGATGAAGGAGCTAGCCAAAGAAGAACTTTCCGAGGCAAAGGACAGGGAAAAGGAGCTTTCGGATCAGATAAAGATACTTCTTATTCCCAAGGATCCCAATGATGAAAAGAATGTGATTGTTGAGGTTCGTGCGGGTACCGGCGGTGATGAGGCTGCTTTGTTTGCTTTTGAGCTGTATAGGATGTATGCCCATTATGCCGAAGAAAACGGCTGGAAAATCGAGGTTATGGATGCCGAGGAGACCGGTATCGGCGGGGTTAAGTCTATCAGCTTTATGATAAACGGCAAGGGTGCATACTCAAAGTTTAAATATGAAAGCGGAACCCACAGGGTTCAGCGTGTCCCGGAAACAGAATCCGGCGGCCGCATCCATACATCTGCGGCTACTGTCGCTGTGCTTCCCGAGGCTGAAGACGTAGAGGTAGAGATAGATATGAACGATTGCCGTTTTGATGTTTTTCGGGCGTCGGGAAACGGCGGACAGTGCGTAAATACCACGGATTCTGCGGTGCGGCTTACCCATATTCCCACGGGTATCGTTATATCCTGCCAGGATGAAAAGAGCCAGATAAAGAACAAGGACAAGGCTCTTAAAGTCCTTCGGGCAAAGCTTTATGATTTAAAGCAGCAGGAGGCTCATGATGCGGAAGCTTCCATGAGAAAATCCCAGGTGGGCTCCGGAGACCGCTCGGAAAAAATACGCACATATAATTTCCCCCAGGGCAGGGTTACAGATCATAGAATCGGTCTTACCATATACAAGCTTGACAGGTTTATGAACGGGGAAATAGGAGAAATAATAGATGCTCTTGCGGCGGCAGATCAGGCTGCGAAGCTTTCTGAGGGCGCAGCATAAGATAAAACCCGGCACAAGATGGAGCCTTAGTTTCCCTAAAGAAACGCTGATTAATTTTGATTAATCCATATTATGCGTCAGGTGGGAGCCGGTCGCTCAAACAATGTCCTCGACTGCTGTGCAGTCTGCGGAATTCGTCCTATCGCTAGGTTCGCCTTCGGCCCCGCATTAATTAAACTCATTTAATCAGCGGTGCTTTCATCGGAAGCATCGCTGTTTTCTTCTTCATCCGCATCCGGATCTACATAGGAATATGCGTTTGCAATCTTGCAATTTTCGGATGTTAATTCAACTTCTTCTCTGTAATATGCCACTACCGGTGTTCCCGTTGCAAGCACTGCGTATAGCTGCTCCGCAAAGGAATAGGGCACGTTTACGCAGCCGTGGGAGCCCTGGGTCTTATAAAGCTGCCCGCCGAATTTGGAGCGCCAGTCTGCATCGTGTATGCCTACGTTATATGCAAACACCATAAAATACGCCACATCGGATTCATAATCCTCGCCGACAAGAGTCGCATCCTTTTCCTGATAGATTATTTTGAAGACACCGTCGGGAGAGCCGTTGCCCTTTGTGGTGTTTCCCGACACGATAAGGGAATCCAGCGTAAGTGCGCCGTCTTTATAATAATAAAGATGCTGGTTTGTATAATCTATCTCTATATAGGTATCGCCTATATCATCGTCACCGTTTCTGGTAACTGCAGTCTGCTCATATACAGGCTCTCTTTCCACGGATGTGCCGGATTGTAGATCCTCGATTATCTGTGCTTTTTCTCCTGATTTATCTACTACCCAGCCGTAGTCTCCGCCGCCTATGGTTATGGTATCTCCCAGTGTTGTCTTAAATTCCCGCTTGTTTGCGTATGTATTATAGATGTGAGCCAGATAATCGACGTATTCTGCTATGGCGTCTTCGTCATAGGATACATTAAGATCTTTGTCTATGCTTATCCATTTGGCTATGGTGTCGCTTTCTACGACTTCGGTAAGGCCTTCCACATCATAGGTTATGGTAAGGGAAATCCTGTTGTTTGCAGCAATGAGAGCTTCCTGCATGGTATCGTCGGATTCGTAGCGCTCCGGATTAATATAATCATCATCGTCCAAAGTTACGGAAAGGGAGAGGGTTGACAAAGCGCTTTCAAGCTTTTGAATCAGGTTATCTTTTATAAGCTCCGTTCCCATTACTTCGGGCACGATAACATATTTCCCGTCTTCTTCGGAATAGGACAGATAAGCGTCCTCAGGATAAATAATGATGTCCTCATCAAAATAAGAAAGAGAGCTTACAGCGTTTTCTATCATGGATTCATCATAAGATGATGAATAATCCCTTTTGTATTGGCTTTTTGTAAATAAAGCTTTTGGCCAGAGCAGGGAATTCTGTGAAGATATGGCTTCTTCAATATAAGAAGAATCAGCTTCGGTGATTCCGCAGTCCGATGCATTGATGCGAAATGATCCTCCCTCTCTGTCCGTTACGAGAATGACATATTCGCCAAGCATGCGGGATATGGCGTTATGGCTGTCGGAAGCATTCATGCCGGATACATTTACGGTATCTATGTATGTATTGGGAAGAAAATGGCTTCGAAAATATACGAATATCCCCAGATAAACCGCTGCGATCATAAATAAAACAACAAGAGTTATGATAAGGGGAAGCCTTGATCTGTTGTGATTATCTCTGGCTTTTGCCATTCTTTTTGCTATGCTTGAATCACTCATATCCATAGGATATCATAAATCTCTCCGGAAGTCCAAGGAAAGCGTCTCGGAATAAATAGTCAGAATATTTCTAGTTGAATCTTCAATATACACAAAAAATAAATATTTAGACTATAAAAATTTCTGAAAAAAGTGTTGACAAAGGATTTAAAGTCTGATAAGATAACACCATCTTAAGAAGAAACCTTAATGATGATCCCGGAGAGGTCGAAAGAATTTTTTTTTACCGGGAAATTTACGAAAGGAGGTACGGTCCAAAGGGAACATAAGCTTTGTACGATAGGAAACCTGAAAGTTACCTTACCACGGTCAACAGTTAGAGAAAATGTCAGAGGATGAGGCGTAAGGCAGCATCCATAGGCCGGAAGAAGTGATGGGACGGACAGGCGGACGAGCAACAACGAGTTGGGCTGTGCAAATCAAGCACAAAATCTGGTGAAGGAGGATTAGTCCAATGTACCAGGAAGACACAACATCATAGAAGGCGTCACCGCTCATTGGGAAATGTAGCAGGTGGCGCCTTCGATTTTGTGTTTACCGTATAGCACTTTATTCCGAAAGATAATCCTTTTCCTTGACTGCGTGAGTCTTCTGGTAGCATGAGAAGCAGTCTTCTACATGAGCCTCTTCGGGAGGCTGAGTCAGCATTGAAACTACAGGAACAATTACAAACCCGAGAAGCATTGACAGCGCACCCATGTTGATGGGGGATTGAAGGAGCGCAGGTAATGCCGAACGGAATACCATATTAATTATCAAAAGTCCCGCACCGACAGTGAAATTCACATAGCAGGCAGTTTTTGTGATGCGTTTCCAGTGCAGGCTGTAGAGGAAGGGCGCAAGGAAGGCGCCGGCAAGAGCTCCCCAGGATATACCCATAAGCTGGGCTATAAACGTAACGGAGCTTTTGTACTGTATTACAGCAAGGATTACAGAGATCAGGATAAATACTACAATAAGCACCCTCATCAGAAACAGCTGTTTTTTCTCGTTCATATCCTTAATAATATGCTTTCTTACCACATCTATGGTAAGGGTGGAGCTTGAGGCCAATACCAAAGACGACAGGGTAGACATGGAGGCTGAAAGCACTAGTATTACCGTAAGTCCGATAAGAAGCGGAGATAAGGTGGAGAGCATGGTGGGGACGATGGCATCAAAGCCCATGGTATCCACATCTACAATATCCTGATAGAGCCTGCCGAGCCCCCCGTGGAAATAGCTTCCGCCTGCTACGATAAGGGCAAATACGGTGGATATAATGGCGCCTTTCTTTATGGCGCCTTCACTTTCTATGGCATAGAATTTCTGCACCATCTGGGGAAGACCCCAGGTTCCCAGGCTTGTAAGGATAACAACGCCCAGGAGATTTAAGGGATCCGGCCCCAGGAAGGAGGCGAACACACCGGGAGTATCGGATACGGTAGAATCCGTAACTCTTGCAAGCTCATCCATAGTAGATACCAGTCCTCCGTGAGTCTGTATGACCGCCCAGATAATAGCGCATATACCGAAAATCATAATGCAGCCCTGGATAAAGTCGTTCATGGCTGTAGCCATATATCCTCCCGCAATTACGTATATTCCCGTAAGCACGGCCATTATAACGATGCAAACCGTATAGTCTATATCAAAAGCCATGGCAAAAAGACGGGAAAGACCGTTATAAAGAGATGCCGTATAGGGTATAAGGAAAATGAATATTATTATGGAAGAATAAATCTTAAGACCGTCGCTTTTAAAACGGGCTCCAAAGAACTGGGGCATTGTAGCGGAGTCAAGATGTTGGGTCATTATCCTTGTACGGCGTCCCAAAACCGTCCAGGCAAGCATAGAGCCGATAAGGGCGTTTCCTATGCCTATCCAGGTAGAGGCGATGCCGTATTTCCAGCCGAACTGACCGGCGTATCCTATAAAAATAACTGCGGAAAAATATGATGTACCGTAGGCAAAGGCAGTAAGCCAGGGGCCTACGGAGCGACCGCCCAGCACGAAGCCGTTTACGTCCGTTGCGTGCCTTCTGCAATAAAGTCCGATACCGATAGTCACGCCG
>CAJOQM010000068.1 GCA_905236845.1 uncultured Lachnospiraceae bacterium
GCTTTGGGGGATCATAACACCATAGACGGGGTTATGACAGCCTGTGATGCTTCCGATAATGTCTTGGGATATGTAATCACCGTTACGGATAACGGCGGATACGGCGGAGAGATTACTTTTTCCGTAGGAATACAGTCAGACGGCACCATAAACGGCATTGCCTTTACGACTCTTAACGAGACTGCGGGTCTTGGTATGAAAGCAAAGGATGAATCTTTTTCATCCCTGTTTGTATCCCGTGTAATATCCGGAGACGGACTATCCGTAAATAAATCAGGCGCTTCTTCCGATGATGAGATATCCGCTATATCCGGCGCTACCATCACATCATCTGCCGTTACCAGCGGCGTAAATGCGGCTGTTGCGTATTTTAGAAGCGTGTTGGGAGGTGAAGCCTCATGAATAAATATGTAGAGAGATTATATAATGGCGTGGTTAAGGAAAACCCCACCATGGTGCAGTTCCTTGGTATGTGTCCTACACTTGCCGTTACTACATCCGTTATAAACGGCATCGGCATGGGTCTTTCCACGACAGCGGTTTTGGTTTTATCCAATATTCTGATATCAATATTAAGAAATATAATACCCGACAAGGTACGAGTGCCTGCCTTTATCGTAATCGTGGCATCCTTCGTTACCATGGTGGATCTCCTTATGCAGGGCTTTACTCCCTCGCTGTACGATTCACTGGGAATTTATATTCCTCTTATAGTGGTTAACTGCATTATCCTGGGACGGGCCGAGGCATATGCCTCAAAGAACCCCGTTTTGCTTTCAGCATTTGACGGTGTCGGAATGGGCATAGGCTTTACCATATCCCTTGCCATAATAGGAGCTATCAGGGAAATATTAGGCGCCGGACAGATACTGGGCTATCAGATTCTCCCGCTGGCAGAGGACGGAGGAATGGGATATACCCCGATTACCATATTTATCCTTGCCCCCGGAGCATTCCTTGTGCTTGCTCTTATAGTTGCTATCCGCAATTATTACTTTATACGCAAGGCTGATGCGGGCAAAATGGCTGCATCTGATGTGGAAGTCGTTGAAATCGGCTGCGAAGCCTGCGCTATGAAGGATAATTGCTCGGGTAAGACACCGGAGGATGCTCCGGCGCAATCCGCAGAAAATAAAGAGGGGGTAGAGTAATATGTTAAGTAAATTATTAGTAATTGCCATAGGCTCTGCCATAGTAAATAACGTGGTTTTAAGCCAGTTCCTTGGTATCTGTCCTTTCCTTGGCGTATCAAAGAAGCTTGATACAGCCGTGGGTATGGGAGGAGCCGTTACATTCGTTATAGGTATCGCATCTTTGGTTGCGTCCCTGTTATACAAATTTATTCTGGTACCTTTGGATATTACATATCTTAAGACCATTGTGTTTATCCTTGTAATAGCCTGTCTTGTACAGTTTGTGGAGATGTTCCTTAAAAAATCCGTGCCGCCCTTGTATCAGGCGCTGGGAATATTCCTTCCCCTTATTACTACAAACTGCGCAGTTTTGGGCGTAGCTCTTACAAATGTACAAAATGACTACGGCATACTTGAAAGCGTTGTAAACGGTATCGCCACGGCATTGGGATTTTTCCTTGCTCTGGTTATTATGGCGGGTCTTCGTGAAAAGATGGAATATAACGATATTCCGAGGCCTTTTCAGGGAACAGCCATAGTCCTTGTTACTGCGGCGCTTATGTCCATTGCATTCTTCGGATTTTCCGGAGTAATATAGGAAGGGGGCATATATGACTACAATAGTTATCATATCCACGGTGGTTGTAGCTGCCGTAGGATGTTTTATAGGACTTTTCCTTGGGTTTGCGGCGACAAAATTTGAAGTAGAGGTAGACCCCAAGGAGACGGCGGTGCTTGAAGCTCTTCCCGGCAACAACTGCGGAGGATGTGGTTTCCCCGGATGTTCCGGACTTGCAGCTGCCATAGCAAAGGGCGAGGCACCGGTTAATCAATGTCCCGTAGGCGGCGAGCCTGTAGCTGCCGTGATATCCGAGATTATGGGTGTATCTGCGGAAGAAGCCGTAAAGATGGTGGCACACGTACATTGCGCCGGAGACTGTGAAAAAGCAAAGGATCAGTATAATTATCACGGTATAGAAGACTGTGCCATGGTGGCAAATGTCCCCGGAGGCGGACCTAAAGCATGTACCTACGGATGTCTCGGGTTCGGGAACTGCGTAAAGAGCTGCCAGTTTGACGCTATTCATATCGTAAACGGCGTTGCCGTTGTTGATAAAGAAGCCTGTAAAGCCTGCGGCAAGTGCGCTGAGACATGTCCAAGGCATCTTATAGACATGATTCCTTATAAGCAGAAATGGTTTGTGGAATGCAAATCCCAGCTTAAAGGAAAGCCCCAGATGGAGGCATGCGAAATCGGATGCATAGGCTGCAAGAAATGCGAGAAAGAATGTAAATTCGACGCCATCCATGTGGAAAACAATGTCGCAAAAATTGATTACGAAAAGTGCAAAAACTGCGGCATGTGCGCAAAGGTATGTCCCAGAGGAATCATCTTAAAAAGGGCTTAAACGACCGGAAAACGTCCGGGCTGGTTGACATAAAAATTCATATTAAAGGAGGTAAAAATATGAAAAACATGAAAATGTGGGTGAAGATATCATCAGCTATAGCCATTTTGCTGGTTATCGGTCTTGTGATTATACTGGTGGTGACCTCATCAACAACGAAATCAAATGTGACGGACATCACCAAAAACCGTATGATGGAGCTTTCTGATGCCAGGTCATACGCATTCGAAACCTATTGTGATAATTACATCCGTTATGTTAAGGGGTTTGCTTCTCTTGATGTGGTTAAAAACGTCCTCGAAAATCCCGACGACGCATCAGCTGTAAGTGCGGCTCAGAAGGACATTGAAGCTTATGCAGCAAATAATGAGTCTTTGGAGGGACTCCTTATCTGTGACCTGGATTCTCTCGTTTTGAATCATATTAATACCAGCGCCATAGGAAGCATAATGTACAGCGGCGACACACTAAGTGTCCTTGAGACGATTACGGAAGGCGTAAAGGCCAGTGATGACGGAGTGTATGTCAGAGGCGTCACAGCATCGAAATCTACGGGCGAGCTGGTTTTCTGCGCGTATGTCGGCGTATTTGATGACAGCGGCGAGCTTATAGGTTTTGTTACGGGCGGTTATTATGTATCTTATCCGAGAGAAGATATTTATAATATGTCCGTATACGGCCTCGATAATTCAAAGGTGGATGTAATAAATCTTTCGACCAACACATACGTAATGTGTGATGATGAAGCCCTTCTTAACACGGAGGTTACGGATGAATCTCTCCTTGCGGCGGAATCTGCTTCCGAAAGTTCGGATGAAGGAACTTTGGAAAATGTAAAGAATGAAAGCGGCACCACATGCTTTTTAGCTTATGACAAGATTTTGAGCTATAATCTGCTTGTTGTGGTATCTAATCCCGAAAGCGATGTTATGGCTCCCATTACATCCATGATTATAAAGCTTTCCTTCCTTATAGTTGTTATACTTGTGGTTCTTCTTGCTGCTACCATTATTATTTCGAGGGCTGTAGCGAGCGGATTTACCAATGTATCGGGCAAGGTTAAGAAGATCGCAGATTCTCTGGATATGACACTTGCTGGAGACCTTAAACCCTTCGCAAACAGAAAAGACGAAGTGGGAGATGTGGCAAAGGCGAC